>CAXUKK010000371.1:0-3126 GCA_964251455.1 uncultured Enterovirga sp. | reverse complement strand
CGAACTCTCGGGCGGCATGTGCCAGCGCGTGATGATCGCGATGGCGGTCGCCTGCGGGCCTGACCTTCTCATCGCCGACGAACCGACGACCGGGCTCGACGTCACGACCCAGAAGACCGTCATGGACCTGCTCGCGGCCATCACGGCCGAGCGCGGCATGGCGACGATCCTGATCACGCACGATCTCGGCCTCGCGGCCCGCTATTGCGACCGCATCGCCGTCATGGAGCGCGGCCTCATCGTCGAGGAAGGCCGGCCCGACACGCTCTTCGCGGCGCCGGCCCACCCCTATACCCGCACGCTCGTCGCGGCTTCGCCGACGCCGACCTCGACCATCGCCGGCCTGGTTGCGGGCGCAGGGGCAACGGTTGCGCCGCCCCTGCCAGAGCCGGCTGCGCGTCCTCGTCCGGCCGGAACGCCGCTGCTCCTCGAGGTGCGCGATCTCACCAAGGTCTTTTCGGGCCATGCGGCCGTGGACGGGGTCTCGCTCGCGATACGGCCCGGCGAAAGCCTGGGCCTCGTCGGCGAATCCGGCTCCGGCAAGAGCACGACGGCGCGCATGATCTGCCGGCTGCTCGATGCCACGTCGGGCGACATCGTGTTCGACGGGGAGGGGATCGGCTCGCTGCCGGCTCGCGATTTCCACCGCTCGCCGCTCCGGCGCGCCATCCAGATCGTCTTCCAGGACCCGAACGACAGCCTGAACCCGCGCTTCTCGGCCTATGATGCCATCGCGCAGCCCATCCGCCGCCTGGAGGGTCTCAAGGGACGGGCGCTCGACGGGCGGGTGCGCGAGAGCGCGGAGCGCTGCGGGCTCGGAGCCGAACTCCTGCCCCGCTTTCCGCACCAGCTCTCCGGCGGCCAGAAGGCCAGGATCGGCATCGCGCGCGCGGTCGCGGTCCGGCCACGCCTGCTCGTGCTGGACGAGCCGACGGCGGCGCTCGACGTGTCGGTCCAGGCGACCGTCCTGGCGCTCCTCGACAGGCTGAGGCGCGAGGACGATCTCGCGCTCCTCTTCGTGGCGCACGACCTCAACGTCGTGCGCATGATGTGCGACCGCACGATCGTCATGCAGACCGGCCGCGTCGTCGAAGAGGGGCCGAGCGCCCGGCTCTTCGCCGCACCCGAGACCGCCTACACGCGCGAGCTCGTGGCCGCGATCCCGCACTTCACGCCGGGCGCCGCCATTTTCACGAGACCGCGCGCCTTGGCCGAGGCCTGAACTCACTCTGTTCGCGAGATGCGGCAGCTACCGCGCATCTCGCCCCACCTGGCCGAAATGGGGAGCACGACAGCATGCCTGAGCGCGCCCTTCCGCGCTGGCGCACCTTGACCGATCAGGATTCCGCTTGGCGGTCGTCGGGCTGCGCGGCCGCGATGGAATCCCGCTCCAGGGCTGCTTCCTTTGCTTCCGAAAGGGCAGTGCTGGCAGGTTGCCAGTCCGTGCCCGTCCACAGGCGGACTTCGACCGTTGCGCGGCCGTTCTCGACCGTGATGAAGTTGTACGCGTTCGGGTCGCTTCCACGGAGCCGCGTGGACGTAGCCGAGCCAGCCTGAGCGACGAGCAGCCGCTGACCGGTTTCCTCCGCCGCAGCGTCGACCCGTTCCGACTCGGGCTTGCCCGGCGCGGCCGGTTTCGCGAAACGCGAGTAGCAGCGGTGCAGGTGGCCAGCGAGGGCGAGCCGCACGCCATGCCGCTCGAAGGCCGCGAGCGCGAGGTCAGCCCGGCCCACGATTCGGCCCTCCGGATCCCACGGCGGCGGCAGGAATGGATGATGCCCAACCACGATGCGGAACAGGTGATCGGGGAAGGCGTCGAACAGCTTCTCCGCCCGGGCGATTTGCGCGCGAGATATCCGCCCTTCCGACCAGTCGGTATCGAACGACCAGTTCCGGGCCGTGTTGAGGCATACGACGGCGATCTCGTCGTCCTTCCAGATCGGCTCCGGATCGGCTGAGATGTACCTCTTGTAGAGCCGGAACGGGTTGAGGAAGCGCTCGATGCGGTAATAGGCCGTGATGTCGTGATTGCCGGGCACCGCCACCCATGGAGACGCGATCCGGGCCAGGAAAGCACGCGCTTCCTCCCACTCGGAATGCCGAGCCCGCATCGTAAAATCGCCCGAGATGACGACGAGGTCCGGGCGCGTGCCGTTCAGCTCGGACAGGAGACCCTCGACGACCGTGGGATCCGTGCGACCGAAATGCAGATCCGAGATGTGGGCAATCCGCCTCATCGGCCGATCCTCGCCCGTAGTGCTGGCATGACGCTATGGTCGCTCCGAGACGCTCGCCTGCGCCAGCGCGCTGCCCCCACATTCGGCCAAGTCAGCCTCCGCGTCCATGAACCGCGCGTCGTCAGCCAGAAGGCGCATCGGCTTGTTCGGAGGGAGGTGGGCCAACTTGCACCTGCGATTGGATCTAAGCAGGGACCGAACGCACCTCACCGGCCTCAGGTTGCGCAGGCGACGTTCAGCCGCCTTGGACCTTTGCGCCTGTTGTAAGACGGTTCGGAGAAGACCTCCCCGAACCGTCTGACACATGTGCTTCAGCTGCACCCCGTCGTGCTGCCACATGTGTCGCACTTCAAGCACGTCCCATTCCGCACGAGCGTGAAGTTCGCGCATTCCGGGCAGGCTTCGCCCTCGTAGCCCTTCATGCGGGCCTCGCTGCGGCGGTCGGCCGTCTTGGCCTGGGCCGTGGCGGCGGCCCTTGCGGCCGGGGCGGGTTCGGGGCTTGCGATGAAGCCGACCTGCGGCTGATCGAGATGCGGCAGCTCCGGCTCGGCCTTCAGCGCGGTCGCGCCCAGCACGCCCCCACCTTGGACCATGCCGCCGGCCGCGAGTGCGCCGCGGCCGCCGGCCAGGACCTGGAAGCGGTCGGTCCGGCCGCGGACGAAGCCGGACGAGACCGGGGCGGTCGCGGTGGCGACGGCCGGGGAGGGTGCCTCGCCGGCCTGGCCCTCGATCGTCGGGCGGCCCTCCGTCTCGCCTGAGCCGAGGACGTCGTGGCCGATCTCCTCCGGGTTCACGTGGCCGAGATCGGTGCGGCCGAGATACGAGATCGCGAGCTCGCGGAAGACGTAGTCGAGGATCGAGGTCGCGTTCTTGATGCGCTCGTTGCCGG
>CAXUKK010000370.1:0-3138 GCA_964251455.1 uncultured Enterovirga sp. | reverse complement strand
GTCGCGGCGCTTGCCTTCGGGTCAGCGGCCTCACTCGTTGTCGGGCTCCCGGGCATGGGTGCCGGGATCATCCTCGGAGAACTGGCCGCCTCCATCATCGTGATCCAGGCCGTCGCCAAACTGGTGGGACGATCGACCGGGCAAGTGCTGCGCGATCTCCTGGACATGCGCAAGTTCCTGAGCGCGGCAAGGCCGCTACTGGCAGCGACCTTCGGGTCGAAGGCGAGGAACCAGTGGTCATGGGGACGCGGCCAGAGTGGGAGCTGACTGCACGCGCGCAGTGCTTGGATGAAAATCGATTGTGACCCGGAGATGAAGTTCGACTTATCTCTCGATTGACACTTGCCGCATCGGTCAGCGCATGTCCGGAGAAGGTGCCGCGAAACATTGGACTCCGTGTAAATCCGAATGAGCTTGCCAGTGTCCCGCGGATACCCAACACTCGGGCGACGCAGCGGCTGGCCGAGGAAGCGAGAGGACGTTCGGTGCTGCTCAGGGTGAGCAATCAAACTGCCGACTCGTGGAACCAACTCCTGGAGGGTTTCAGCGATCATAACCTCCTGCAGACGTGGGAGTGGGGCGAGGTCAAGACCAGGACGGCCTCGTGGGAGGTTGAGCGTCTCGAATTCGTTCATGCCGGCCGCATCGTAGGCACTGCTCAGGTCCTCGTCCGCCGCCTCCCCTTCCTGCTCGGCGGGATGGCCTGGATCAACCGCGGCCCTCTGTGGGATTTGGGCAGCGGGCAGGGTCACCTCCCGGGCATCCTGGCGCTCCTGCACGAGCGCTACTCCGTCGAACGCGGGCTGTATCTGAGGATCGCTCCGACCGTCGCGGACGGAGGGCTTGCGGATCTGCTGCAGGCGAGCCGCGCATTTCAGAATGCAGGAGCGATCGGCCACCGGGCTGGGCGGATCGATCTGACGCGCTCGGAGACGCAGTTGAGAGCTGGGCTCAAGCAGAACTGGCGCAGGTTCCTCGGCAAGGGGGAGCGGTTCGGCACCCGTGTGTCGATCGGCCACGACGACGAGACCTTCGGCCGCTTTCTGAAGGCTTATGGGGCTGTCCTCGACCACGCGGCATACCGGAAGTCGACAACCCCGGATCTGCTCGAGGAATTCCAGAGCCAGCTTGCACCAGAGAAGAAGATGATCGTCCTTGAGGCGGTCGTCGATGAGGAGCCCGCCAGCTGGCTCGTGATCGCCACATACGGGGCGACCGGCGAATACCTGGCCGCCGCCTCGCTGCCATCGGGCCGAAGCCGGAATTGCGGTCAGCTCCTGACCTGGACCGCGATGCTGCACCTGAAGGCGCTCGGCTTTCGCGTGCTCGATCTCGGCGGCTTCGATCCGCAGGACGAGACTTCGGGCGTGAGCCGATTCAAGCGCGGTACAAACGCGGTGCCCTACCGGCTTTGCTCCGAGATCGACGCGCATTCCAGCATGATGAAGAGGAGCGTCATTCGGCGGGCCATCGCGGTCGCCCGTACACCGATCAGGATCCCGCTCCTGCCATCCGGACGCGCCGCGTCCGACGCGGTGGGCCTGGTCCTCGGCTGAACTTCGCAGCCGCGGCGGACCGCGCGGCCGTTGCGCGAGCATGGTTCCTGCATGACACTGGCCCGGAACTCACCCAAGGGCATCGGCGCAATGACAGACAAGAACCCCGTCCACCGCAGGTCCATTCTCCGGGGCGGAGCGGCCCTTGCCGCGTCGGCCACCTTTGCAGGGGGCGCTCTCGCGCAAGCCGCGGGCAAGGAGATCAAGGTGGCGGCGATCTACACCGTGCCGGTCGAGCAGCAATGGGTGTCGCGCATCCACAAGGCACTGAATGCCGCGAAGGATAGGGGCGAGATCACCTACAAGGTCTCGGAGAACGTGGCGAACACCGATTACGAGCGCGTCATGCGCCAATACGCGGAGGAAGGCTCCGATCTGGTCCTGGGCGAGATCTTCGGCGTGGAGCGTCAGGCGCGCCGGGTTGCCGCCGCCTACCCGAAGGTAGCCTTCCTCATGGGCTCGTCCTTCGGCCCCTCGAAGCCGAACCTCGCCGTCTTCGACAACTTCATCCAGGAGCCCTCGTACCTGACCGGCATGGTGGCCGGCAAAACGACCAAGTCGAACCTCATCGGCATGGTCGGCGGCTATGCCATTCCCGAGGTGAACCGCCTGATGCAGGCCTTCATGGACGGGGCACGCGCCGTGAACCCGAACGTCAAGTTCCTCGTGAGCTTCATCAACTCCTGGTACGACCCGCCGAAGGCGAAGGAGGCAGCCTTCGCCATGATCGATAAGGGCGCCGACATCCTCTACGCCGAGCGCTTCGGTGTTTCCGACGCGGCCAAGGAGAAGGGCGTGAAGGTCATCGGCAACGTGATCGACACCGCGAGCCAATATCCCGACACGATCCTGGCGAGCGCCCTCTGGCACATGGAACCGACGGTCGATCGTGCCATCAAGGCCGTGAAGGAGGGCCGCTTCGAGGCGACCGATTACGGCCAGTTCAGCCAGATGCAATATGGCGGCGCGAGCCTCGCAGTCGACGAGAAGCTGGTGGCGCCCGACGTGGTGAAGCTTGTCCGCGAGAAGGAGAAGGAGATCACGGACGGTCTTTTCCGCGTGAACGTGAACGACGCCGAGCCGAAGGCGGGGTGAGCCAGCCAGCCCTCCGCATCCGCGGCATCACCAAGCGTTTCGGTTCGCTCGTCGCCAATGAGGCGGTCGACCTCGACCTCGCACGCGGCGAGATCCTTGCGCTCCTCGGCGAGAACGGCGCCGGCAAGACGACGCTGATGAACATCCTATTCGGCCATTACGTGGCCGATGAGGGATCGATCGAGGTAGCGGACGTCACCGGGACGCTCCGGCCGCTCCCGGCCGGGTCGCCAGGGGCGGCGCTCGCGGCGGGCATCGGCATGGTGCACCAGCATTTCGCGCTCGCCGAAAGCCTGTCCGTCATCGAGAACGTGGTGCTCGGAACGCGATCGCTGCTCTCCCCCGACCTCGGCCTGAGGACCGCCCGACGCCGGCTCGATGCCCTCATGCGCGAGAGTGGCCTCGCCGTGGATCCGAAGCGGCAGGTCGCGTCGCTCGGCGTCGGCGAGAAGCAACGCGTCGAGATCCTCAAGGTCCTGTATCGCGG
>CAXUKK010000369.1:337-3139 GCA_964251455.1 uncultured Enterovirga sp. | reverse complement strand
CGCGCCTGAACCTGAGCCCGGCAGGCGATCCGGTGGAAGCCGCCACCAACCTCTTCGGTTACCTCCGCCGCCTCGATACAACGGGCCCCGACACGATCGCCGTGGCGCCGGTTCCGGATGAGGGTCTCGGCGAGGCGATCAATGACCGACTGCGCAGGGCGGCAGCAGACCGAGGGAACTAGAGTGCTGCCTCATCACCGCCGGCAGGCGGCGATCCTCTGACTTCCAACCCGGGATCAAAGACCGGCGACGCGGAACCCGCGGACGAAGGCCTGGAACCAGCGCTGCGCGTCGCCGAGGAACGCCGACACATAGCCGCCGCCGTAGGGCGAATAGTCGAAGATGCAAAAGAGCACGAAGGCGATCCCGATCGCCGTCAGCGGTCCCGTGCCGTTGCTGCTTGAGCGCACCCGGCCGCGAGAGCCGCGCTGCTCGACGTGAAGCCCGAAGGACATTGGATTCAACTCAAATGCTGGTGTCCCAGGCCCCAGACTTTGTTCTCCGCGCGTGAAGGATGACTTAAGCAGATATTCGAGAAGCGGGCGCATCGGCCGGATTTCTCGTGCCTCAGGCGGCGCGAGGCTGGTTCGGAACCCGGAAGCCGGACAGGTCGAGGCGGGAGTGGCCTCCCAATGTCCGCTCCGCCACGGCTTCGCCGATCGCGGCCGAGTGCTTGAAGCCGTGGCCCGAGCAGGCTGAAACGATCGTGAGGCGGTCGTTCTCGGGAGGCGAGTCGATCACGAAGCGGCTGTCCGGCGCCAGCGTGTAGATGCACGTCTTGGCCTCCAGGCAGCGGCTGGCCACTCCTCTCAGTCGCCCAGCCACATGCGTCTCGTAGGTGCGGGCCGTCTCTGCTGGAGAACTCTCCCGGACCATGTCGCCGGGCGACTGCAGGCCCGTCTCGTAGGTCTCGGTCGCAACCTTCAGCCCCTCCGAGCCTGGCGGGATTGGGAAACCATAGGATTGGTCGCCCTCGCTCCCGTGCATCCAGATGAAGACGGGGAAGCGGCCGGGAGCGTAGTCGGCCGGGTTCTCGACCGCGTACCAGTTTAGGACCTGTCGATGCAGCGCCATGTGGCGCAGCGTTTCGCCGGCGAGACCCGGATTCCAGGCGCCCGCCGCCAGGATTGCCTTTCCGGCCTCGTAGACCCCCTTATCCGTCTCGACGCGCACGCTCGATCCCGAGGGCGTCACCGCGTTGACGATCTCGTCCCTGCGGATTGTCGCGCCGGCCCGCTCGGCCAGCCGAAGTTGCGCTCCCACGCAGCGCTCGGGATACACGAAGCCGGCGCCCGGCTCGAAATAGGCACGCTCGTCCCCATCGAGGATGAATTGCGGAAAGCGCGCCCGGACCTCGTCCGCCGACAAGAGCTCGTGCGGGATCGCGTAGCGCTCGGCGGTCGCGATTGTCCCGTCCAGGAAGCCCGCCTTCTTCGGATGAGTCGAGCGGGCGCCGGAGAGCACGATGCCCCCGCACTGGACCAGCAATTCCTCTCCGGTCTCGGCCTCGATCTCGCGCCAGATCTCATGCGCGCGCATGACGAGCGGGACATAATCCTCACCCTCGCCGATCGCTTGGCGTGTGATGCGGGTATCGCCGTGGCTGGAGCCGTGCTCGTGCGGCGGCGAGAACCGGTCGATCCCGATGACCTTCGCGCCGCGCCGGGAGAGCTGGTAGGCAGCCGCGCTGCCCATGGCCCCAAGCCCGATCACGACCACGTCCGCAACGGCCATCACGTCACCTTTCACACTGGGGCGGAACATGCGCGGTCGCGGAGCGCGGAGCGATCGCCCGCCTCACGGGCGCATTTCGCCACATGCGCCTCCCGGTTGACCACCTGCAAGTTCGGCGCGCCCCAGAAACCGAGGAGTGCCGGCCACGGCTGGTTACGATGCTCCCGCCACACACTGAAGAGCGGGACGCGATGATCCACCTCGGCGGTCTTGAACAGGCGGCGCCCGGTCTCGGTACAGCGCCGTCCCTGGCGGCGTTTCAGGATCTGCACATGATCGCTCGGCTCGCACCAGAAGCGCCAGGCCGCCACGCAGGCAGCGTGCCAGCTGGCGTTCCGGTTCGTCCGCCCCTCGCCCCAGAGATCCTGGTGCCAGCCGAGTCGGAAGACTGGTTGGCCGCAGATGCAGCAATGGCCGGCACCGCGCGAGAAGGCCTCTTCGCGGAACGGCGCCGGCGGCGTGCGGAAACTCAGGGAGCGCGCGGTCCCGCCAGAGCCGTCGAGGCGCCAGGTCCAGCCCTCCGGCGTGCCGCTCCTCGCGGCCAGCGCCCGCGCAAGCCGCTCGGCACGCAGCGGATGGGCGCGCCAATAGCCCTCGACGGCGCGACGCGGCGTCGGCGGGATGAACGGCCGCGACATCGCATGCGCGAGCACGGCTCCCGGAAACACCGCCGGCATGGCTCGCTTCAGCCGCTCGAGCGACTTGCGGTTACGCTCCTCGCGAAACGCGCTCACGGGGTGAGGTCCGGCCGAATCATCCCGGCATCCTGCCGAGCGCCGGTATGCGAAGCGTTAGGATTCGAGACGGTGGGCTCGCCGCTCCGGCGAGAGCCGGACAAGGACCGTCGCGGATGCGGCCACGATGAAGGCGAGCCCCAGGAGATCGCCGGTGGTCGGATGCTCGCCGAGCAGCGCCGTCGCCCCGAGCACGCCCACCGCCGGCACGAGCAGCGAGCCGATCGACGCGACGCCGGTCGGCAGGCCGCGCAGGATCGTGAACCAGATCGCGGTCGCGACCGCCTGGGCAAGGATGGCGTGATAGAGGAAGGCCCAGATCGTGTCGGTTCGG
>CAXUKK010000369.1:0-327 GCA_964251455.1 uncultured Enterovirga sp. | reverse complement strand
GGCACGCCCTCGAAGATCAACATGCCGGCGATCGTCACAGGCAGCGCCAGCACGAGTTGCCACCAGGCGATGGTCATGGCGCTTGCCTCGATCGGATAGCGTTTCAGCACCACGCTCCCTGCTGCCCAAGAGATTCCTGACATGAGCGCGAAGAGGAGGCCGCGCGAGAATTGCCCGGCCGCGATGATCGGCCAGCCGAGCGAGACGAGGCCGGCAATGCCGAGCGCCAGGCCGATGGCGCGCCGCCTGTCGAGACGCTCGCCGAGCACGATGCGGGCGAGGATCACGGCCCAGATCGGCATCGTATAGGACAGGACGGCGCTGCGG
>CAXUKK010000368.1:0-3180 GCA_964251455.1 uncultured Enterovirga sp. | reverse complement strand
GGACCGCGGAGATCTTCCACCGGGTGCCGTGGCGGTCGTTCCAGCCGAACAATTCGCGACCGAACCCGATCGAGAACGCCTTCACGCCGACGCCGCAGCGTCGCCCGACCCAGAAATGCCCGTATTCGTGCACGAACACGACGATGGTGAGCACGAAGAGGAACGCCACGGGGTAGACCAAGAGCGATCCGGCCTTGCCCAATGCGGCAGCAACGAAATCCATCATCTTCTCCTTACAGCCGCGCTGCCGCCGGCCGGGAAACCGGCCGCAGCATGCCGGCTGCGACACGTCTCGCCTCGCGATCGAGCGCGAGCGCGTCCTGGACCGTCGCCGGCTCCACGCCGGCTTCGGCACCGAAAGCCGCGCAGGTCTCCTCGACCACTCTCGGAATATCGGGAAACGAGGCGCGTCCGGCCAAGAAGGCCTCTACCGCCACCTCGTTCGCCCCGTTCAGAACCGCAGGCATACCGCCCCCGGCGGCCAATGCCGCGCGCGCCAGTCGCAGACACGGAAAACGTGCCTCGTCCGGAGCTTCGAACGTAAAGCCCCCAATGGCGGCGAGATCGAGACGCGGCACGCTCATGGTCAGCCGCCGCTCTGCGGCAAGGCAGTTCGCGATCGGGATCCTCATGTCGGGATTAGCGAGCCCCGCGGTCACTGCGCCGTCGCGCCAATGGACGAGGCCGTGGATGATCGATTGCGGATGAACGACGACGTCGAGTTGGTCCGGCCGCAGCCCGAACAGGTGATGCGCCTCGATCAGTTCGAGCCCTTTGTTCATCAGGCTTGCCGAATCGACGTTGATCTTCGCGCCCATCGAGTAAGTCGGGTGCTTCGCCGTATGGGCGGGCGTCGCGGCCGCGATTTCCTCGACGCCCCAGGTCCGGAACGGCCCGCCGGAGGCGGTCAGCGTCATCGTGACGACGTCATCCGGATGACCCGAGGCAAGCGCCTGCGCGAGTGCGTTGTGCTCGGAATCCATCGGCAGGATCACGGAGCCGATCCGGGCCGCGTCCCGCATGAAGGCGGTGCCGGCGCAGACGAGGCTTTCCTTGTTGGCGAGCCCGATCCGCCGACCTGGCTTCAGGGCCGCATGGGTCGGCCCGAGGCCGGCAACGCCCGAGATCGCCGCGACGATCGTGTCAGCCTCCCGCTCGACGGCATCGATCACGGCCGAGGGCCCTGCCCCGCTGGCGATGCCGCTGCCCGAAAGCGCCTCGCGCAGGGCCTTCTGCTTGGATGCATCCGCCAGTGCCACGAACTTCGCCCGAAGCCGGCGCGCCATGTCGACGAGGGCCCGCACGTCGCTGCCCGCCACCAGGGCCGACACCTCGAAGGTCTCCGGATGCTGCGCGAGCACGTCGGCCGTCGATTGTCCGATCGAGCCGGTCGCCCCGAGTATCGTGATCCGATGCGCCAAATACTGTCTCCTCAGCGCGCCAGGCGCGAGCCAGCGAGCGCGACGCCGCAGAGGAGCGCGACTGCCGCAAAACCGTCGAGCCGGTCCATGACGCCGCCATGGCCGGGGATGAGATGTCCCGAATCCTTCGCGCCGAAGCGTCGCTTCAGGCCGGATTCGGCGAGGTCGCCGATCTGGCTGGCGACCGAAGCAAATGCCGACACGACGGCCACCCATAGCAGGCCGATCGGCGGCTCGGCGCCGAAACGTCTCCCAAGGTGAACGACCAGAGTGCCGACCAGTGTCGCACCCACCAAGCCGCCGATGAACCCGGACCACGTTTTCTTGGGGCTGACCCGTGCCGCCAGCTTCGGCCCGCCGAATGCGCGCCCTGCGAAGTAGGCTGCGATGTCGGTCGTCCACACCACGCCGAACATCCACACGACCGAGAGCAGGCCGAGGTCGGGACGATCCCGCAGGATGGTGGGCACGAGCGCGACCAACGCCGCATAGCCGAAGCCGGTGGCCGCCCAGAGACGATCACGACGAGTCTCGGCCAGGAGCACGATTCCGCCGAGGGCCAGAACCGTGATGCCCAGCTCTGCCGAGAAACCGCTGTCGAGCTTGTAGGCGACGAGCAGTCCGGCAAGGCCCGCGGCGCAAAGCGCGCTGAGGACGGCACGCGGCTCGCTTTCCGTCATCGCGATCCACTCGAAGGCCATGGCTATTCCGGCCGCGAGCCAGAAAACCGCGAAGAGCGGGCCGCCGAGCCACGTCGCACCGAGCGCGACGACGGCGAGAACGATCCCGGAGACGATCCGAAGGCCGAGTTCGCTGCGACGGCCCGTCAGCACCGACGGGTCGCCGTCGCCCTGGGATCCGCGCATGTCAGCTCGCCTTCGCGCTGCGGCCGCCGAAGCGGCGTTCGCGCGCGCGGAACTGGTCCAGTGCAGTGCGGAAGCTGTGTTCGTCGAAATCCGGCCAGAGATCCGGCAGGAAGACGAACTCGGAATAGGCCGTCTGCCAGGGCAGGAAGTTCGAGACCCGCATCTCGCCCGAGGTGCGGATCACGAGGTCGGGATCGGGGATCCCACGCGTGTCGAGCGCCCCAGCGATCGTCACCATGTCGATGTCCTGAGGGTCGAGCTCGCCCGCCTGGACCTGGCGCGCGATGCGCCGCACGGCCTCCACGATCTCCTGCCGTCCGCCGTAGTTGAAGGCGACGACGAGGTTCAGACCGGTATTGCGCCGCGTGATCTCCTCCGCCTCGCTGAAGAGCATGCGCATGTCGTCGGCGAGCGCTCCTCGTTCGCCGATGACCGTCACGCGGACGTTGTTCGCGTGCAGTTGCGCCAGATCAATTCGGATGAAGCGCTTCAGCAATCCGAACAGGTCGGCCACCTCTTCGGCGGGCCGGCGCCAGTTCTCGGCGGAGAAGCCGTAGACCGTCAGATGCTCGATCCCGAGCTCGGTCGCAGCCCGAACCGTGCGCCGCACCGCCTCGACACCGCGGCGATGGCCCTCCAGCCGCGGCAGACCACGCTTCGCCGCCCACCTGCCGTTGCCGTCCATGATGATGGCGACATGACGGGGCAGCGGGCCGAGCTGCGGCTCGGCAATGGCAAGACTCAACACCGTGGACTCGGATGGCATGCGCGGTCCTGCTCGCCGGACTCGCGCAACTTACACCTGCATGATTTCCTTTTCTTTAGCGACGACGACACCATCGATCTCGGCGATCGTCTGGTCGGTGACCTTCTGCACCTGGTCGGACTCGCGC
>CAXUKK010000367.1:0-3195 GCA_964251455.1 uncultured Enterovirga sp. | reverse complement strand
AATACGGGTCCCGCAGCACCCGGATGCCGGCCCGGTCGACGACCAGGTAGCCGCGGCGGGAATCGCCGGACGCCACCGCCAGCGAATTCGCCGCGATGTCCGGCATGTCCTCAGCCTCCACCACCGGAAACGACATGAAGGTCGCGGGCTGCCCGGCGACCGCCGGCGGCTGCCACATATAGGCGCCGGATTCGTCGCGGAACTTGCGCATGACGCTCTGGGTCTTGCGGTTCATGACGAAGACGGCGTTCTGCCGGTAGCCGGCCTTCAGCGCGTAGATCAGGTCGATCAGCACGTCGGCCGGGTTCTCGGTCGGGAAACCGCCCGCGACCCCCGACGCGACATAGCCGAGATTGCCCCAGCTCCAGCTCGCATCCGCGACGATCGGGGCGGCGACGAAGCCCTTCGGCTTGTTGATTCCGTCGCCGCGCACGAAGGCGAAACCCTCCTGCTCGGCGAAGACCGTCTCGACCTCGGCCGCGAGCCAGGCATCGAGATCCACGACCGCGTCGTCGAGGAGCGTCTGCGTCGCGGCCGGCATCGCGTAGAGCTCCATGGCCGGGAAGGCGAGTTCGGCGAGGGTCGGCGAGGCCGTCTGCGGCCGCGACGCCGTCTCGCCCACCCAGCCGGAAGCCGGGCCGGCCGTCGAGAAGGCGCGCTTGTAGAGGCCGGACGAGATCGTGCGGACCGACGCGATGGCGCGGATCGGCGACAGGTTCGCCAGCCGGGTCAGCACCTCCTTCTCGACCGTTGCCGGCACGAGATAGCCGCCGTCAGGTCCGGATCCGGCGGACAGCGCCTTCTCCTCGAGGCGCTTCAGGCCGGAGGCCTCGCCGGCCCGGACATAGAGGTCGAACGCGGCCTTGTGCTCGGCGAGGCCGCTGTCGCGGGCCATGTCGGACGCGCCGCCGAGCGCCGGACGGCTACGGTCGAGCTGGACGCGGTCGAGCCGGCGCTTCGCCTCGTCTAGCGCAGTGTCGATGCGGGCGAGCTTCTCCTCGGTCACGACGTCGCCGGAGAGCCGCGTCTCGATCTCGGCGAGGCGCTCGTCGTTGGTCGCCCGGAACGCATCGAAGGTGCGGGCGAAATCCTCGAACGCGACGGCGACGTCGCCGGAGGCGGCGGACTTGGTCTCGGGTGCCTGGGTCTGGACGTGCATGATGTTCCTCACGGGGTTGCGGGACGGGACAGCCGGGCCGAGGCCCGGCGGATGGCGAGTGTGAGACCAGGCGAGGGTGGCGCCCTGCCCGGAGAGGCGCTCCGCTTCACGGCCCCGAGCCTGGCGCCGGGCAACATCGGGAAGGTCACGATCGAGATCTCCCACAGGTCGAGCCTGAGGAGCCGGCGGATGCCGCCCGCGCCCTTCGCGGCCTCGACGACGCGGAAGCCGATCGAGAGCCCGTCGAGCGCGCCCTCCCCGATCAGCGCCGCGATCTCGCGGGCGCGGCGGACGGCGGGGTTCAGCCGGCCGCGGACGACGAGGCCGCGCGCATCCTCGCGGATCGCCAGCCAGCGCCCTACGGGTTCGGCCGGGTCGTGCTGCCAGAGCATGCGGATGCCGGCGGCGCCGCGCCCGGCAAGGCTCTCCCGGAAGGCGCCGCGCTCGACGACGTCGCGGCCGAGATCGGCGACGCCGAAGAGGCTCGCATAGCCCTCGATCAGCCCGTCCTGGCCGACGCGCCGGATCTCCTGCGGCAGCAGCTTGACCTCAAGCCCGGAGCGAAGTTCGCTATTTGTTCTCACGACAGCGCCATCCTTCCTCGTATTCGCGGCGGCCGACGAAGCGCGCCTCGGCCCGCCGCAGCTCGGCCTGGAGGCCCTTGATGTCCTCGTCCGTCCGGCGCCAGCGCTCGGCCTGCTCGCCGCGCGGCACGGCGGCCTCGCGCAGAAGGCGGAGTTCGGACCCGAACGCGTCCATGCCGTTCTTCACGGGCAGGTAGGCGAGGCCGCCCAGCGCGCCGAGAATCGCGACGATCACGCCGACGGAGGTGACGATCGTCTGCCACTGCGTCTTGCCGCCGGCCCGGACCTCCGCCGAGAGCGTGGAGAGCGCGCTTTCGACCTGCTGGAACGATCGGGTCGTCGCCTGCTCGAAATGCAGGAATTGCTGGCCGAGCCCGTAGACCCGCTCCTGCAGGGCGGCGAATTGCGTGTTCGGGTCGGCGGGCTGCCCGCTGCTGGTCATGGCTCGCCTCCCTTGGCGCCGTAGCCGACAGCGGCCCGCTTCTCCTCGTCCGACAGGAACGAGGCCTGGCCGACGCGGCGCCATAGCGATTCCCGCTCGCCGGCCAGCGCCTCGATCGCGTCGAGATCCGGCTCGAGCCGCAGCCCGCTGTCGAAACTCGGCGAGAGCCATTGCGTGACCGCCTCCGCCGTCCGCCTGGCGAGCGGGATGACGGTCTGGCGATAGAAGGCGCGGTTCGCCTCGGCGTAGTTCGCATGCGTGTTGTCGCCCGGCAGGCCGAGCAGCAGCGGCGGCACCCCGAAGGCGAGCGCGATCTCGCGCGCCGCCCCGTTCTTGGCCTCGACGAAATCCATGTCCTTCGGACTCATGGAGAGCGGCTTCCAGTCGAGCCCGCCATCGAGCAGCAGCGGACGTCCGGCATTCGCCGCGCCCTGGTAGCTCGCCTCGAGCTCCGCCTTCAGGCGGTCGAACTGCGTGTCGGTCAGCGCCATCCCGGTCGGGCCGGCGAAGACGAGCGCGCCGGAGGGCCTGGCCGCGTTGTCGAGCAGCGCCTTGTTCCAGGCGCCGGCCGCGTTGTGGATGTCGAGCGGCACGGCCGCCGCCTCCATGGGCGACAGCCCATAATGGTCGTCGAGCGGGTGAAACAGCGTCAGGTGCAGGATCGGCGGCAGGTCCGCCGCCTGGTCATACCGGATCGTGCGTGCGCCGACCGCGTAATCATAGGCCGCCGGCCAGCCGTCCGGCCCGGGCACCACCCTCATCCGGTCGGGCCGCAGCGCATACAGCTCGCGCGGTCGACCCTCGACGCACACGGCCTCGAGATAGGCGTTCCCGGAGACGAGCAGGTGGCCGTAGACGCTCTCGAGAAAGCGCGTCCCGGCCTCCCGCGGATTGGGCCGCGCCAGAAGATCGACGAGCGGATGCGCCGCCGCGATCGCATTGCCCTGGTGCAGGTCGAGCGGGATGGAGGCCGCGGCCTCCGCAACGAGCCGCACCGCGCGATGCACGAC
>CAXUKK010000366.1:1438-3205 GCA_964251455.1 uncultured Enterovirga sp. | reverse complement strand
CTTTCCAACCCGTGCGACCTCCTCGGCATTCGCGACGTCGCAGGGGAACGCCATGGCGGCGGGTCCAAGCGCATCGGCCGCCCGCTTCGCCGCCGCCTCGTTGATGTCGAGGATCGCGACGAGCGCGCCTTCCCGGATGAATGTTTCGGCGATGCCGTACCCGAAGCCCTGTGCGGCCCCGGTGACGATGGCAGTCCTGTTGCGGAGCCTCAAGGCGTTTCCCTTTCCGTCGGCGTTCAGCCGTGGTTGAGCACGATCGTCTTCGAGGCCGAGAACTCGTAGAGCGCCTCGAACCCCTTCTCGCGGCCGTGGCCGGACTTCTTGACGCCGCCGAAGGGCAACTCGATCCCGCCACCGGCGCCGTAGCCGTTCACGAAGACCTGGCCGCAACGCATCGCCCGGGCAACCCGCATGGAGCGTCGTGCGTCGCCGGTCCAGATCCCCGCCACCAGACCGTAGGGGGTACCGTTCGCGAGCCGAACCGCATCATCCTCGTCCTCGAAGGGGATTAGCGAGAGGACCGGCCCGAACACCTCCTCGGTCGCTAGGTCGTTGGCGCGCGGCACCGGCCCGAACAGCGTCGGCTTCACGTAGAAGCCGCCCGCCGGAGCGTCGGCGACGATGCTTCCTTCGGCCAGCACCGGGATCCCGGCCTCGCGCGCCGCAGCCGCGAAGCGCTCCACGCGTGCCTTCTGGGCGGCATTGACCATCGGCCCGAGGTCCAGATCGCGATCGTGCGGTCCCGCCTGCAGCTTCCCAAAGAGCTCCGCTACCCGCGCCGCCACCTCGTCATAGGCGCGGCGCTCGATCAGCACGCGGCTCCCGGCCGAGCAGGTCTGGCCGCCGTTCTGGACGATCGCCTTGACCAGGACCGGCGCGGCAGCAGCGAGGTCCGCATCGGCGAAGATGAGTTGGGGGGACTTGCCCCCGAGTTCGAGCGTGCAGCCGATATGGTTGCGGGCCGCGGCCATCTGGACGAGCGTGCCGACCTCGGGGCTTCCGGTGAAGGACACGAAGTCGATCCCCGGATGGCCGGCGAGCGCCGCGCCCGCCTCCTCGCCGAGGCCCGAGACGATGTTCAGCGCGCCCTCCGGAAAGCCGACCTCGAGCGCGAGTTCGGCGATGCGGATGAGGCTCAGCCCTGCATCCTCCGCCGGCTTAGCCACGCAGGCATTGCCGCAGGCGAGCGACGCTCCGACCGAGCGGCCGAAAATCTGCATCGGGTAATTCCACGGCACGATGTGCCCGGTCACGCCATGCGGATCGCGCACGACGAGCGCCGTGTAGCCGTTCAGGAAGGGGATCGTCTCTCCATGCAGCTTGTCGGCGGCCGTGCCGTAGAATTCGAAATAGCGCGCCGCTGCGACGGCGTCGGCACGCCCCTGCGAGAGCGGCTTGCCGGTGTCGCGGGATTCGAGCTCGCCGAATTCATCCGTGCGCGCGGCGATCGCCTCGCCGAGCCGCATCAGGAGGCGTCCGCGCTCAGTGGCGGTGAGCCGACCCCAATCGCCCTCGAAGGCAGCACGGGCGGTCCGCACCGCAACGTCCACATCACCCGGGCCGGAGCGCGGGATCGCCGCAAAGGCTTGCCCGTCGGACGGGCAGAGGACATCGAGAACGCGCCCGTCGGCAGCAGGCCGCCGCTCGCCGCCGATGAGGTTCAGCCAGAGCGGCCGCGCCTGGACGACTTCGGGCGACACGGGCTGGTTCACGACAGCGCTCCCACACCTCGCCGGGCTGAACTCCCCGGCTTCGCGCGTTTCTGCG
>CAXUKK010000366.1:0-1428 GCA_964251455.1 uncultured Enterovirga sp. | reverse complement strand
CGGTCCTGAGGATCGGTCAGCCTGTCGAAAATCGGCGGGTTGGAAACCGGCTTCGGCCGGCCCTGAAGGTCGGTTTGCGCATCCCGGGGCAGCGGAGGCGGACCGATGGCTCATGAGAAGCGAAGCAGGGCTATCGCCCTGATCGTCGAGGACGACGCCGCGCAATGCGAGCTTGGCGCGGCGATGCTCGAGGAGTTCGATCTCACGGTCAGAAGGGTCGGCACGGCCGAGGCGGCGCTGGATCACCTCCGCGATCGAAGCGGCGAGGTCACGGTTCTGGTCGCCGACGTCAATTTGCCCGGCCCGATGGACGGCATCTCGCTCGCGCGCAGCGTATCGGTGCTCTGGCCGGGGATCAGCGTGATCGTCACCTCTGGCGACCCAGGCGAGCGCCTCCGCGAGCTTCCGGTCAGCTGCGTCTATGTCCCGAAACCCTGGCGTCCGCTGGACATCGTAAGCGCCGCCGAGCGAGCCTCGCGCGCCGACCATTCCGTCCACGCGGTCCAGCTCTGAAGTCGTCGTTCAGGCAGCCACGGCCTCAGGCACACTTTCAGGCACATTGCTCGGACCGGATTGCTGCGCGGCGAACCACGCGACCAGCTCCGCGACCGAACTCCGGCAAGACCCGCAGCCCATGCCGGCACGGGTCGCGGGCATGACGGCTGCGGGGTCCGTCATCCCGGCCGTGACGCAGGCGCCGATCGTGCCCTTGGTAACCCCGTTGCAGTTGCAGATCTGCATGTCGGCCGGCATCTCCGCCAGCGTCAGGGGAGCCTCGGGCACCTGCAGATCGAACAGGAGCGCGAGGCGCTCTTCCGGCAACGGCGCATCGCGGTCAAAGGCCTGCATGAGATAGGCGGCCTTTGAGATGTCCCCCATGAGGATGCCGCCGACGAGCCGGCCGTCGCGTACGATCAGCTTCTTGTAGGTGCCGCGGCGCGTTTCCATGAACTGCAGCACCTCGTCCCGCTCCTCGGCGGGCTCCGTCAGGCCCATCGAGGCGACATCGACGCCCGAGACCTTCAGCTTCGTCGCGAGCTTCGAGCCGAGATACACCGCCTCGCGATCGCGGCCGGTGATCTGGTCGGCGAAGACCTTCGCCTGCTCCCAGAGTGGCGCGACGAGGCCGTAAACCCGGCCGCGATGCTGCGCGCATTCGCCGACGACATAGACGTCCGGATCGTCGACCGAGCGCATCTGGTCGTCGACCACGATCGCGCGCTCGACCGTGAGGCCGGCCCGGATCCCGACATCGCAGTTCGGCTTGATGCCGGCCGAGATCACGACCATGTCGCAGGCGAGGCGTGAGCCGTCCTTGAAGGTCAGGCCCGTGACGGCGCCCTCGCCCTCGACGGACGTGGTCAGCTTACCGAGATGGACGTGGAGGCCCATGGCCTCAATCGCCTTGCGCAGGAGCCCGCCCACGAC
>CAXUKK010000365.1:0-3268 GCA_964251455.1 uncultured Enterovirga sp. | reverse complement strand
GCGTCATGCCGCCCACAAAGGCGAGGGCCAGCGACGTCCCCATGAGGAGAAGCGTCACGGGAAGGCGCTCCGCGATCACGTCGGCCACGGGCTTTCCGTAGATGGCCGACATCCCGAGATCGAGCTGGACGAGGCGCAGCACATAGCGACCGAGCTGGACGGCCGCCGAGACGTCGAGGCCGTAGTAGCGGCGCAGTTCCTGCGCGGTCGCCGGATCGCCGCCGCCCATCTGGGCCATCATGGCATCCACCGTATCCCCGGGCGCGAACTGCAGCAGCAGGAAGAGCCCCATCAGGATGATGAGAAGCGTCGGCAGGCTCGCGGCGAGACGCCGGAGCGCCAGCAGCAGGATGGTCATGACGGGTGCCGGTAGCGTGCTTCGAGGCCCGCCTTCGGCGGGCACATCAGCATGAGGAGGTCAGGGATGCCACAACGTTCCTCATCCTGAGGTGCTGGCGAAGCGGACCTCCAAGGACGCCCGACCCGGACAGACTACCCCTCGATCCAGGTATCGTGCCAATCGCCCGAGCCCCAGCGTGGATAGTTGTGGTCGTTCTGGACCTTCTTCGACGTCGCGGCCAGGAACGTCCGCTCCGTCATCATCCACACGGGGAGCTCGTCGTTCACGGCCTTCACCCACGCGGCGTAGAGCGCCTTGCGCTTGGCTGGGTCGAGTTCGGTCGCGGCGTCGTCGACGAGCTTGTCGACAGCGTCGGACTGCCAGCCATACTGGTTGGTCCAGGGCGCGCCTTTCGGCGAGCCCGACCTGTACCAGACCGTGGTCGAGACCGCCGGGTCGCCGCGATACTGGTGCCAGCCGGTCGCAATATCGAAGTTCCAGTCGCGGTAGACAGTCGCCAGCGCACCGGCATTGTCGAGGTTCACGATCTCGACCCGGATGCCGACATTCGCCAGCGATTGCTGGATGAACGTCGCCAGCAGGGGCACGTCCTCGCCGTTCTGGATCGGGACGAGCTTCAGCGAGAAGCGGATGCCGCCGGCGGCACGCTTGTAGCCGGCCTCGTCGAGCAGCGCATTGGACCGCTTCGCGTCGAACTCGTAGGGCGGCTTCGAACCCTCGGGATAGAACGCTTTCGAGATGGACGGGATCGGTCCGGTCGCCGGCTTGCCCTCGCCGTAGATGAAGTTCTCGATGAAGAACGGCACGTCGATCGCGTGCGCGATGGCGCGGCGCACCCTGACGTCCGAGAGTTCCTTGCGGCGCGTGTTGAACTCGAGCGTGTTGTTGAAGGCGTTCGCCTCAAGCCCGCGGCTCGACACCGTGTAGCGCTTGTCGCTCTTCAGCCGGTCGAGGTCGGCGAGCGCAAGCGCATTGTATTCCGATGTCTGCACCTGGCCGGTTTCGAGCGCGGCGGTCGCGGCAGCCTTGTCGACGATGAAGCGCCAGACGATGCGGTCGAGATAGGGGAAGTCCTTGCGCCAGTAGTTCGGGTTGCGCTCGGCAATCACGAACTGACCGCGCTCGTACTGGACGAACCTGAACGGCCCGGTGCCGATCGGCGCCGTGTTGGCCGGGTTCTCCAGGATATTCGTCCCTTCGAAGACGTGCTTCGGCGCGATGTAGCCGAGATCGCAGAGAGCCCGCAGGAGAAGGTCCGTCGGCATCGGTCGCGCGTAGCGGAAGATCGCGGTCTGCGGGTCCGGCGTGTCCACGGCCTCCAGGTATTGCTGAAGCTGCGTGCCGTAATTCAGGTACTTCTTCCACATCTCCATGGCGGTGTACTGCACATCCGCGGAGGTGAAGGGCTTGCCGTCGTGCCAGGTCACGCCGTCCCGCAGCTTGAACGTGATGGTCTTCCCGTCGGGCGCTGCGTCCCAGCTCGTGGCCAGGACAGGGCCGGGCTTGCCCTGCGCGTCGAGGTCGACGAGCGCCTCCATGATCTTCGACGTAATGACGTAGACGCCGGTCGAGGCGCGCGTCGCGGGATTGAGAATGCGCTGCTCGCCGTTCAGCTGAACGGTCAAGACGCCCCCGCGCCGGGGAGCCTGTGCGAGTGCCTGACGTGCCGAGGCAGCGCTGAGCGCGGCCGCGCCGATGCCGGCCATGACTTCGCGGCGATTGATGACGGACATCCGACTTCCTGCTGACCGGAGACAGTATTGCTGCGGTGCGGCAAATCGGCAAGGACACGATCCGGCGAACCCAAGGCCGAGCGTGGAAGATTTCTGCTCCCTTGCATCAACAAAGAGAAGTTTCGTCTCCTGGCGGTATGACGACGCCAAGGCTGCACGACGCCAATGGTTCAGCTCGCGCCGGGGTAATCCGCATCCAACACGAAGGGGAACGGGCCTGGAAAGCGCTCGACACAAGCCGTGTGCGAGACGAGTCCGGCTTCGGGCGTGAACAGGTGGAGCTGGTAGCCCGGCGGCTCGAAGACGAGCGCTCCTTCGTGGTCGTCGGTGATGTCGAGCGCGACCTGATGCGCGACCGAGGGCGCGATGGACGCGATCGTGCCGGCGAAGCGGGTCTGGATCGGCCGATGGTGATGGCCGCACAGGATGCGCTCGACCTGCGGGTGACGGCCGACGATCTCCGCGAGCCGCTCCGCGCCCTCGATGAGGCGGATGCGGTCCATGTGCCGGATGCCGCAGACGAAAGGCGGGTGATGCATGAAGATGATGGTCGGGCGGTCCCGCCCGCGTCCGAGCGCCTCGTCCAGAAAGGCGAGCCGGCGCTCGCACAGAGCCCCATGACTTTGACCGGGGACCAGCGTGTCGAGCCCGATCAGGCGCACCGGTCCGTCTTCGAGCGTGAACTGGACGAAGCCGTCCGGCATCGCCGGATGCTCGGGAAACACCTCGCGGAAGATCTCGCGGCGATCGTGGTTGCCCGGCACCATGAAGGTCGGGATCGTCAGGCGCGATAGGATCGAGCGCAGCAGCTCGTACTCCTCGCGCAGGCCGCAATCGGTCATGTCGCCGGTGACGATGACGAGATCGGGCCGCGGATTGAGGGCCATCAGGGCGTCAACGGCCCTCTCCACCATCATGTTGGTTTCCGACACCCGATAGGCGGGCTTTCCGCGCGGACGGACGTGGAGGTCGGTGATCTGGGCGATGAGCATGGGGTGATCTCTTCCGCCGCTCGCTGCGAGCGGGGACGCGTCAGGCCGCCAGGCCCGACCTCCGGGTAGATTGGAACGACGATCTCGGCGGGGAGCCCATCGGCCTCCCCGCCCGCTTCGGCTTGGCTAAGCGCCCTCAGTTCGTGGGCGGCAGCTTCAGCGCGGTCTGCTCGACATAGGGT
>CAXUKK010000364.1:0-3269 GCA_964251455.1 uncultured Enterovirga sp. | reverse complement strand
AGGCGATCAACGACTACGAGGGTGCCGTCATCCTCGTCAGCCACGATCGCTTCCTCATCGAGGCCTGCGCCGACCGGCTCTGGCTCGTGGCGGATGGCGGCGTGCAGACCTTCGACGGCGACATGGACGATTACCGCCGCTTCGTCCTGTCCGGCGGCGAGAAGAAGCCGGCGAAGTCCGCACCCGAGCCGGAGGAGCCCGTCTCGCGCACGGACTACCGGCGCCAGGCCGCGGAACGGCGCAAGTCGGCCGAGCCGAAGCGCAAGCAGCTCGACGTCATCGAGGCCCGCATCGAGCGGCTCTCCGGCGTGATTGCCAAGATCGACAAGGCGCTCGCGGACGGCACCGCCTATGAGGCCGACAAGCGGAAGGCGAACGAGATCGCCCGCATGCGGGCCGAGGCCGCCAAGGCCTTGGCGGCCGCGGAAGACGAATGGCTTGCGCTGTCAGGAGAGCTCGAGGGGGTGGGATAGCCGCAGAGAACCGAGGCCCCGCAGATGTTAGGCGGCGCTGCGCTCGGACTCCGTCGAGCCCGCTCCGTAGCGAATTTTGAGGGCTGCGAGCGTGTCATCGAGGCAGCGGCCGAGATCCCCGAGCGCATCCTCAGACGGGATAGCGCCTGCGTCTCGTGCAGCGGCTTCGATCGTGCCGAGCCTCTGTGCCACGGCTGCTGCTCCCACGTTCAGGCTCATGGATTTCAGCTTATGCGCTGCGGATGCGACGGCCGAGGCATCGCCAGACCCGACTGCTTCGCGCAGCCCTGCGATGGCCTCGGGCGCATGCTCCCGGAACAACGCGAGGATGCGTCCGGTGAAGCCCGGTGCACCTGCGCGGGCCATCTCGTCCAGGCCGGACAATGTCTCGAGGTCGAGGAGATCTTCGGCAGCGGCCGGCCCTGATGCGCTTTCGGGCGCGGATCGCTCCAGTCCTGTCAGCTGTCCCTCGATGCACCGCGCGAGTTTCGCCACCGTGAACGGCTTATGCAGCACGTCGTCCATCCCGGCTTCGCGCCACGCATCGGCAGCCGGACCCACGACATGGGCCGTCAGCGCGACGATCGCGATGCGTGCGCGGCCGCTTGCGGCCTCCTCGTCCCGGATCGCACGACTGGCCTGGTACCCGTCCATGACCGGCATCGAGCCGTCCATGAGCACGAGGTCGAAGCGCCCGGTCCGGACGGCCTCGACGGCCTGTCGACCGTTGTCGACCAGAACCGCCGTGATGCCCA
Source organism: uncultured Enterovirga sp. (assembly GCA_964251455.1). Classification (GTDB taxonomy): domain Bacteria; phylum Pseudomonadota; class Alphaproteobacteria; order Rhizobiales; family Beijerinckiaceae; genus Enterovirga. The sequence continues at coordinate 2,041 of CAXUKK010000364.1, read as the reverse complement.
GTCGCGACAGCGCCTCGCTCGCGACTTCACGGTTGACCGCGCTGTCGTCCGCAACGAGCACCCGGACCCCCGCCAAGCGCGGCAGTTGTTCCGCTGGGGACGGGGCGGCCGCCTCGCCATCGCGTCGGAAGGGCTTGCCGTCGGCCAAACGCATGAGGACTTCGCCCCACTCCGACTGTACGAGCGGGCGACGGATCAGGCTGTCCGCCGCCCCGGCGCGGAGCGCCTCCGAGCCAGCCGAGTCGCCCATCGGGGCGACGGCGACGACGCGCACGGCAGCGCTCGTGCGCGCGGTGGTGGCAAGTTCCCGCGCATCCGCGACGACATCGTAGGGTCGGTCCTGCGCCGGCTGCCGCAGCACCTCGAAGCCCCGGGCCTCAAGGGCCGCGACCGCATTGTCCCGCGTCGCCGCGCCATGCAGAAGCACCAGAACAGGGCGCTCGGGGGAGCTTGCAGCAGGCTCCGCGGCGGCTGCAGGTGCGGGCAGGTCGAAGAAGAACTCCGAGCCCTGTCCCTCCACGCTGGCCAGATCTATGCGGCCGCCCATGCCGTCGACGAGGCGTTTGCAGATCGAGAGGCCGAGTCCCGTTCCACCAAACCGGCGCGTCGTCGTCTGGTCGGCCTGCGAGAAGGCATCGAACACCGTCCCGAGCTTGCCGGCCGCGATGCCGATCCCCGTGTCCTCGACCCCGAAGCGGACATGCCCGGCCCGCCACTCCACCCGGACGGAGACGTGGCCCGCCTCCGCAAATTTGAGCGCGTTGTTAACGAGATTGCTGAGAACCTGGGTGACGCGCACGGGATCGCCGATGAGCTCGGCTGGAACGTCCGGCGCCACATAGGCCGCAAGGTCCAGGCCCTTCTGGCCGGCGCGTTCCGCGAAGAGCGTCACGACCGTGTCGACGATCTCGGCCGGCGAATAGGCGATGGATTCAAGCGTCAGCTTGCCGGATTCGATCTTCGAGAAATCCAGGATGTCGTTGATGATGGCAAGGAGACTCTGTCCCGAGCGGGCGATCACTTCGGCATAGCGACGCTGCCGGTCCGGCAGGTCGGCGGATGCGAGGAGCTCGGCCATGACCAGCATGCCGTTCATGGGCGTGCGGATCTCGTGGCTCATGGTGGCCAGGAATTCGGATTTGGCGACGTTTGCGGCTTCCGCCTCATCCTTGGCGACCTTCAGCTCGCTCGTGCGTTCCTCGACCTCATGCTCCAGGTGCTCGCGGTGGTCGGCGAGCCGTTGGTCGCGCTCGCGGATCTGCCGGATCATGGTGTTGAAGCTGCGCGCGAGGAGACCGATCTCGTCATCCGACCGAATGTCCACGGACGTGCTGTAATCGTGGCTCGCCTGGACACGCCCCATTGTCGCGGCAAGGGCGATGAGGGGCCGGGTAATCGAACGTTGCAGCCGGATGGAGATCAGGAGACCCAGGCTCAGCGCGACGACGCCGCCGCCGGCGGAGGTCAGCATGACGACCATGAGGCGGGATCGAAGGTCACTCGCGTCCGCCACTAGCTTGAGCCGACCGACCACCTCTCCGCCCTGGATGATCGGGACGGAGATCTCGGCCGTCCGCGTCGAGATCAGCTTCCAGACCGACAGCGCGGATTCTTCGGCGAGCGTCAGGTCGTCGTCGAGACGAACATTGCCCCCCATCTCGGCGAGGACCCGTCCGCCGTTGTCGTACACGGCGGCGTAGGTGAGATGCGGCAGGCGGGCGATCCCGCGCAGCGAGGTGGCTGCAAGCGCCTTGTCGCCGCGATGCACCGCCGGGCCCGCAGAGGCCGCGAAGGCGCCAGCGGCGGCCCGAAGCGTTTCCCCCTTTGAATCTGCGTAGTGGATGATCTCAAGCCAGAGCGTGACGGCCGTCACGAGCACCATCGCGGCACCGACGGCGACCACGACGAGGCGTCCGAGCTTGCGATTGATCGACCCTGTGGCGCTGGTGGGGTCTGTTGCGGTATGTTCCAAGTCAGCGGTCGGACGGTTACTTGCGGGAACGATTGCTTAAAGGTCAGGCCCGATTGTGGGCCCGGAGTT
>CAXUKK010000363.1:0-3274 GCA_964251455.1 uncultured Enterovirga sp. | reverse complement strand
GATCTATCGCGAGCCCGTCGCGCACGAGATTCCACTTCTCACCCAGCCGACGCTCTTCATCATGGGCGCCCGGGACCACAACGCGCCCGGCCGCCCCTTTGCACCGCAGGAGCTGAGGGCGAAGATGGGTGAGAACGCGACGCTGGCGCAGAACCTTGCCGCCAGGATGCCGAGGGGTCGCGCGGTCGTGTTCGAAGAGGCAGGCCACATGGTCCACCTCGATGCAGAAGCGCGCTTCAATGACGAGGTCCTGCGGTTCCTCGCGCAGCCCTGATCCGGAACCGAGAATTAGGGCTCGGTCGCGCCTGCGGCTTCCTGCGCCTTCAGCACGTCCGGCCGGGGCATCGAAATGATGTTGTAGCCGGAATCCACGTAGTGGATTTCGCCCGTGACTCCGCCCGACAGTTCGGACAGGAGATACAGCGCAGAGCCGCCGATCTCTTCCGTCGTCACCGTTCGACGGAGCGGCGCATTCGCCTTCTGGAAGCTGTACATGAAGCGCGCATCCGCAATCCCGGCGCCGGCGAGCGTACGCACAGGTCCCGCCGAAATGGCGTTCACCCGCACGCCCTGCGGCCCGAAATCGCCCGCGAGGTACCGTACGGAGGCCTCGAGCGCCGCCTTCGCGACGCCCATGACGTTGTAATTCGGCATGACGCGCGTCGAGCCGCCATAGGTGAGGGTCACCATAGCCCCGCCAGTCTTCATCCGGTCCGCCGCCCGCTTGGCGATCTCCGTGAACGAGAAGCAGGAGATGAGCATCGTGCGCGCGAAGTTGTCACGAGACGTGTCGGCGTAGCGGCCCTTCAGCTCGTTCTTGTCCGAGAACGCGATGGCGTGGACGAGAAAGTCGAACCCGTCCCAGGCCTCGTCGAGCCGCGCGAACACGGCGTCGACGGACGCAATGTCCTCCACGTCGCACGGGACGACGAGGTCGGAGCCGACCGACTTCGCGAGCGGCGCGACGCGCTTGCCGAGCGCGTCGCCCTGGTACGTGAAGGCGAGTTCCGCACCATGTGCCGCGAGCGTCTTCGCGATGCCCCAGGCGATCGAGTGATCGTTCGCGACGCCCATGATCAGGCCGCGCTTGCCTTGGAGCAAGGATGAAGTCGTACTCATATCCGGGTCACCGCGCCTGTCGCTTGTAGGTGCCGCTGAACTCGCAAGCGGCCCCGTGGAAAGTCAGGCACTGGTCCTCGTCGACCACGATGGTCGATCCGACGGCGCGCCGCACCGTAAGCCGGCATTCCAGCCCGTCGACCGCCGCCCGCAGCAGAAGCGTGTCGCCCTGCGGTCTGCCAATCCCGTCGAATTCACCGACGCAGCCGCGGGTCGCGACCGACGCCTTTCCACGAAGCCGATTACCCGCCTTCGTGATCGTGAGCGCCTGCGCGTAGAGCTTGTCGCCTGCCGTGTACCGCCCCTCGAAGGCCGATGCCGGCAAAGCCGCGACGGTGCAGCAGCCGGCGAGGATGAGAGCGGTCGTGCGCCCGGGGGACAGACCCATCAGGCGTCGACATGCTTCATGACGATCGTCGCGTTGGTGCCGCCGAAGCCGAAGGAATTCGACATCACGCAGCCGAGCTTCGCGTCGTCGATGCGGCTGCGCACGATCGGCATGTCCGCGAAGGCGGGGTCGATCTCGTCGATATGCGCGCTCTGGGTGATGAAGCCGTTGTTCATCATGAGAAGCGAGTAGATCGCCTCCTGCACGCCGGTCGCGCCGAGCGAATGCCCAGTGAGCGACTTCGTGGCGGAGATCGGCGGGCATGCTTCGCCGGAGCCGAAGACCTCGCGGATCGCCTCGATCTCCTTTTCGTCGCCGACGGGCGTCGAGGTCGCATGCGGGTTGATGTAGTCGACCTTCGGCCCGACGCCGTTCAGCGCCATCCGCATGCAGCGCACCGCGCCCTCGCCCGATGGCGCCACCATGTCGTGTCCGTCCGAGGTCGCGCCATACCCGGCGACCTCGCCGTAGATACGCGCGCCGCGCGCCTTTGCATGCTCGTATTCCTCAAGCACCACGACGCCAGCCCCGCCGGCAATCACGAAGCCGTCCCGGGCCTTGTCATAGGCGCGGGAGGCGCGCTCGGGCGTGTCGTTGAACTTGCTCGACATGGCGCCCATCGCGTCGAACAGGGCAGAGAGAACCCAGTCGAGTTCCTCGCAGCCGCCGGCAAAGACGATGTCCTGCTTGCCGTACTGGATCGTCTCGTAGGCGTTGCCGATGCAATGGTTCGACGTCGCGCAAGCGGACGAGATCGAATAATTCACGCCCTTGATCTTGAACCAGGTCGCGAGCGTGGCCGACGCCGTGGAGGACATGGCCTTCGGGACCGCGAAGGGTCCGATCCGCTTCGGCCCCTTGGCTCGCGCGATGTCGGATGCCTCGACGAGCGTCCTGGTCGAGGGCCCGCCGGACCCCATGATGATGCCGGTGCGCTCGTTCGAGATCTCGCGCTCCTCCAGGCCCGCGTCGCGGATCGCCTGCTCCATGGCGACATGGTTCCAGGCCGTGCCGCCACCATGGAAACGCATGGCCCGGCGATCGACGATCTCTTCGGCCTTCAGCGTCGGCGAGCCATGAACCTGGCAGCGGAAGCCGAGCGGGCCGTACTCCTCCGCCCGGGTGATGCCGGATCTAGCCTCTCTCAGGGAGGCCAGAACCTCCTGCGTGCTGTTGCCGATGGATGAGACGATTCCCATCCCGGTGACGACGACGCGCCGCATTGCGCACTCCTTGGGCCCGACTCGGCCGGTCGCTCACCTAAGCCTGCCGGCCCAGCTTCTCAACCGCCGACCGGCGCCGCCTCCGGCTTGAAGAGCCCGACCCGGAGGTCCTTCGCCTCGTAAATACGCCGCCCGTCCGCCTCGAGCCAGCCATCCGCGATGCCGAGCACGAGCTTGGACTTGAACACGCGCCTGAAATCGACGCCGTAGACCACCTTCTTCATGCTCGGCAGCACTTGGTCCGCGAATTTCACCTCCCCGACCCCGAGCGCCCGGCCACGGCCCAGGAGCCCGAGCCAGCCGAGATAGAACCCGACGAGCTGCCAGAGTGCATCGACGCCGAGGCAGCCCGGCATCACGGGATCGCCTTTGAAGTGGCAGGGGAAGAACCAAAGGTCCGGCCGAATATCGAGCTCGGCGCGGACGAAGCCCTTGTTGTTCGCACCACCGGCTTCCGTGATCTCCGGGATGCGGTCGAACATCAGCATCGGGGGCAGCGGAAGCTGGGCGTTGCCGGGCCCGAACAGCTCGCCCCGCCCGCAGG
>CAXUKK010000362.1:0-3280 GCA_964251455.1 uncultured Enterovirga sp. | reverse complement strand
GCCCGCGAGCCCGCGCTCCAGCATCGGCCGCTCGTGCCGGGCGATCTCGATCCGCCGCAGGCGGTCGGTGCTGATCACCTCATCGAGGATTGCCGCGACGGGGCCACCCCGACGCAGGAAGGGCAGGGCGACGGCGCAGATGCCAGCCTGGTCGAGGGCCTGCAGCATGGCTCGCATCGTTTGGACCGGGTCCTCGGAATCGAGGAGCGGCGTCGACACCGTGCCATAAAACTCGCCGGCCCGGCGTAGCGGAAACGGATTGAACTGGCGTCCGCGCGAGGTGACCAGAGGCAACACGCCCACAAGCTGCCGGCCCGCAGCTCCAACGCGCCACGCTGCGAGGACCCGGCCGCCGTCTCGTTCCGGAAGATGGCGCAGCCCGGCAAGGGTCATGGCCGGGCTGTAGAAGGTGTTCGGCTCCAGGGCCCGGTCTGCGAGGTCCTGCCACTCCGCCGAGTGGCTCGCCGCCTCGTCCAAGGTCAGGAGACGAGCCGACAGCGCGCCGCTCTGGAATGCGGCAGGCGTGCCGGCCGGCGCGCCCCTCCGGGCCATGATGAACATGTCGAGTTCTAGCCTCCTTCGCGTTGCGACGAGCAGCATGGCGGCCCGCAATGCCATGGCCAGCGCCGTCGCAAGCGCGGCGCCCAAGAGCCCGAATAGTGGGATCAGGAGAAACGCCAACCCGAGATTGGCGATGCAGCACGCGGCATAGATCAGCGCCGTGATCCGTCCATGATCGGCCATGGCCAATGCCCGATCCGCCGGCCCGACCGCCGCGCCGGCGACCAGGCCGGCCGCTAGCACCATGACGATCGGGGACCCGGCCGAGAAATGCGGGCCGAACAGCGAGAGAAGAGGCCCCGCCGCAAGCGAAAGCACGACCGCGACGGCCAGCGTGGGCCAGAATGTCCAGCGCACCGTTTGAGCCGCGAGGTCGGCCATGCCGTGGCGGTTCCTCATCGCGACATGCTCGGCGAAGCGATGGGCGCTCGTGTTCGACACGCCGTAGGACACGAAGGAGGCGATGGCCACGATCTTGGTCGCGGCGAAATAGAGGGCAATCTCCTCCGGCCCGACGAAGAGCTTGAGGACGATGATGTCGGTCGACCCGAGCAGGAGCGTGAAGCCCGCCACGGCGAGAAGGGGCCATGATGCCGCCGCCCAGCGCGGCAGGTCTCGCCGGCCGGGCCCGGCGGGAATCCGCTTGCGAAGCCGGCTCTGCAGAACGGTCCCTTGAACGAGCGCCGTCACGGCCGTGGCCGCGAGCGTTGCGGCCATCACGTTGACGGCCGAACCATCCATGCCCGAGAGCCAGATCGCGCCCGCCAGTGCGATCAGAAGGACAGGGCGTACGAGGTAATCGGCTAGGAGGCCGAGATCGAGGAAGTCGTACGCCCGGGCGATCCCGGTCTGGATATCCGTGAGAGCGTAGAGAGGGAGGACCACGAGCGCGAGAAGCGCGACCGGAACGTAGGCAAGGGCCTCGCCCTGCGAGAAGGCGAGAAGGACAGCGGCGGCGGCGAGCGCCCCGACGATGCAGGGCAGGAGCGCGATCCCACGCACGAAGCGGAGAAATCCGCTCAGGCCGGCAATGTCCCCGCGCGATCGGTAATCCGGGACGAACTTGAGCACGGCGACCGGCAGCCCGAGCGAGCCGATCCCCCCCGCCAGGAGGAGGCAGACCCAGACATACGCGTAGATCCCGTACTCGCGATCGCCCATCCAGCGGGCAAGGACGATCTGAGTGAGAAAGCCGAGCGCCGCATTCAGGACGCGAGCGAGGAATGCACCTGCAGCGAAGCGCCGCGCTGCGCCAGCCTCGCTCCGGTCCAGGGCGAGATCAAGAAGTCGCCGCATCCCCGCGCGAGCTGTCGGCCGAACCACGCGGTCGCTCATGATGCTCATGAAGACCTCTTAGACGGACGGCCTAAACGTTCCGTGGACGAAGCGGTCCAGAAGCCGGCTCACGGCGTCTCACGCCATTAAGGCCGCCTTAACCGGCCATGTTCGCCCGGCATACCACTCCCAAGCCTGCCGGACTTGCTGCAGTGCAGCATTCGCCTATGTTGGTGAGGTCTTAAGGGGAACGCCCATCGAGACCACCAAGAGGTGAGACCGATGGCTACAACAACCATGACCCCGTCCGTGCTTGGGCCGAACGCTACCGGCGGTCGCAGCTTCGAGGCGATCCGGGATTTCTTCGCAATCGCCGGCGCGGCAATGCGGTGTGCCTCCGCAGTCGAGAGCGGCCACAGCCCGAATGCACGCGACCTGAAGGCGCTCGGGATCAGCCAGCCGCTGGTTCGCGGCCAGTTGCTCGGGCGCTGAAAGCCGAATTCAGGACGGCTGTGTCTTCGCCGGGTAGCGGCAGAGATCATTGATCAGGCAAAGTGGGCAGTCCGGGGTACGGGCCTTGCACACGTAGCGCCCGTGCAGGATGAGCCAGTGATGGGCGTGCGCGAGAAAGCGGTGCGGGATCCGCTTCTCGAGCGCAAGCTGGACCTCGTCCGGTGTCTTCGCGACTGCGATCGGAATGCGGTGCGACACGCGGAAGACATGCGTGTCGACGGCGATCGTCGGCTCGCCGAACGCGACGTTCAGAACGACTGACGCTGTCTTGCGGCCGACACCCGGCAGGCTTTCCAGTACCGCCCGCGCCGGCGGGACGACGCCACCGTGTTCCTCGAGCAGGATGCGGGATAGCGCGATGACGTTCTTCGCCTTCGTTCGGAAAAGGCCGATGCTGCGGATGTGGTCCCGTACCCGTTCCTCGCCCAGCGCCACCATCTGGGCCGGGTTGCTTGCCGCCTTGAAGAGCTCCGCAGTTGCGAGGTTCACGCTCTTATCGGTCGCTTGGGCGGAGAGGACGACGGCGACCAGCAGCGTGTAGGGATCGGTGTGTTCAAGCTCGCCGCGGGGGTTCGGGTTCGCGACCTCGAACCGCGACAGGATCTCGGCGAGGGTCGCATCGTCCACCGGCTTCGGCGTCCGGACAGGTCGCGCTCGCGGCAAGCGCACGGGTGCGGCGTTTCGGCCGCGGATCTTGGGCGTCGTCGACGGCTTCCGGTCGGCCATGGACCGGTTATATTTGGCGGATGTATACCGGCAAGCCCGAAGCGTACGACGATCGTGCGCGTCCCGTCTTCGAGGCCACCATCCGGCCGCATCGCTCTCTCGGGCAGGCCGGATTTCGAATTTTGATGGTGCTCTGCGCCCTCGTCGCCGGCGTCATGGCGCTTCGCTTCGTCGCGCTCGGGTTTTGGCCGGTGAGCGGTTTTCT
>CAXUKK010000361.1:0-3285 GCA_964251455.1 uncultured Enterovirga sp. | reverse complement strand
GGTGTCGCGGATCCGGGCGAGACCGCCGGCCGCCCGCTCCATCGCCTCGTCCCAGGTCGCCTCGCGGAAATGCGTCAGCGGGTTGAGGGGATCGATGTCGACGTCGTGCTTGGAGACGCCCTCCCTGCGAATGAGCGGCACGGTCAGGCGATCGGCGTGGTGGACGTAGTCGAAGCCGAAGCGGCCCTTCACGCAGAGGCGTTCCTGGTTCGAGGGCCCGTCGCGGCCCTGCACGGCGACGATCCTGTCGTCCTTGATCTGGTAGGTGAGCTGGCAGCCGACGCCGCAATACGGGCAGATCGAATCGACTTCGCGGTCCGGCGCGTTCGTGAACGTGCCGGCCTCGTCGACGAGCGCCTTCTCCATCAGGGCGCCGGTCGGGCAGGCCTGGACGCATTCGCCGCAGGAGACGCAGGTCGAGCCGCCCATCGGGTCGTCGAAGTCGAAGACGATCTTCTCGTTCGCGCCCCGCAGCGCCATGCCGATGACGTCGTTGACCTGGACCTCGCGGCAGGCGCGCACGCACAGCCCGCAATGGATGCAGGCATCGAGCTGCACGGCCATGGCCGGGTGCGAGAAGTCGTCGGCCTTGTTCGCCCGGTCGATGGCCGGAAACCGGCTGCCGCCGAGATCGATGCGGTCGGACCATGTCCAGAAAGCCGAGTTCGGATCATGCGCGCATTCGCGCTCGGGCTGGTCGGCCAGGAGCAGCTCGAAGACGAGCTTGCGCGAGGCTTCCGCACGTTCGGACGCGCTCTTCACCTTCATGCCTGCGGTCGGCTTGCGGATGCAGGAGGCGGCGAGCACGCGCTCGCCTTCGACCTCGACCATGCAGGCGCGGCAATTCCCGTCCGGCCGGTAGCCGGGCTTCGTCGAGTAGCAGAGATGCGGGATGTCGGTCCCGTGCCGGCTCGCCACCTGCCAGATGGTCTCGCCTGGTCGCGCGGAGACCTCCTGGCCGTCCAGGGTGAAGGAGATCTCGTCGAAGATCGGGAGCCCGTCAGACATGACTTCTCCTCAGTACCGCGCCGGCTTGCCCGGCACGGGCTCTTCCGCGGCGACGGCCGGCGCGACCCCGGCGAAGTCGTCTCGAAAGTGCTTCATGACCTGTTTCACCGGGTTCATGGCGGCCTGGCCGAGGCCGCAGATCGACGAATCGGTCATCACCTTCGTCAGCTCGTTCAGCAGCTCTTCGTCCCAGCGCTCGCGATCCATGATCGTGACCGCCTTCTCGGTGCCGATCCGGCAGGGCGTGCACTGCCCGCAGGATTCGTCCTCGAAGAACCGCATGAGGTTCAGGGCGACGTCGCGCATGTTGTCCCGGTCGGACAGGACGACGACGGCAGCCGAGCCGATGAAGAAGCCGTGCGGCTCGAGCGTGCCGAAATCGAGCGGAATGTCGCCCATCGAGGCGGGCAGGATGCCGCCGGATGCGCCGCCCGGAAGGTAGCCCTTGAAGGCGTGGCCGGCGACCATGCCGCCGCAATATTCGTCGATGAGTTCGCGCACCGTGATACCGGCCGGCGCGAGCTTTACGCCCGGCTCATTCACACGGCCAGATACGGAGAATGTGCGCAATCCCGTCCTGCCATTGCGGCCATGGGAGCCGAACCATTCGGGGCCTTTCTCGACGATGTCGCGCACCCAAAACAGCGTCTCGATGTTGTTGATCAGCGTCGGGCGCCCGAACAGGCCGACCTGGCTCGGGAAGGGTGGCTTGTGCCGCGGCAGCCCGCGCTTGCCCTCGATCGACTCGAGCATGGCGCTCTCCTCGCCGCAGATATAGGCGCCAGCACCGCGCCGGAGGTGGATCTGCGTCCGACGAGACAGCCCGGCCGCTTCGAGCTTCGGGATCTCCCGCATGAGGATCTCCCGGCATTGCGGGTACTCATCGCGGAGATACATGAACACCTCCTCGGCCTCGACCGCGAGCGCGCCGATCAGCATGCCCTCCAGGAAGCGGTGCGGGTCGGTCTCGAGATAGTGTCGGTCCTTGAAGGTCCCGGGTTCGCCCTCGTCGCCGTTCACGGCCATGAGGCGCGGCGCGGGTTCCGCCCGCACGAAGCGCCACTTGCGGCCCGTTGGGAAGCCGGCGCCGCCGAGGCCGCGCAGCCCGGACGCCTCCATGCTCGCGATGACGTCCTCGATCTGGCGTGTACCATCGAGGAGATCGGACAGGAGATCGTAGCCGCCGCCGGCCCGGTAGGTGTCGAGATCCGGATAGGACGGGACCTGCGGATGCGTGTGGCCCGCCAGCGCGTCGGCCGTGACGCTTTCCGGCGTCGCATGTGCATGGAGCGCGTGGCCGATCGCGGCCATCGGTGCCTGATGGCAGCCGCCCATGCAGGGCGCGCGCACGACCCGGATCGCAGGCTCGAGCGAGCCCTTAAGGGCGCGGAGCAACGTCTCCGCGCCGGCGAGTGCGCACGAGAGCGAGTCGCAGACCCGCACCGTCACGGCGGGCGTGGCCGGCTCGCCGTCCATGACGATGTCGAACTGAGCGTAGAACGACGCGACCTCGTACACCTCGACCAAGGCCAGCCGCATCAGGTTGGCGAGCGCCGTCAGGTGGCGGGCATGCAGGCAGCCGAAATGGTCCTGCAGCAGATGCAGATGCTCGATCAGGAGGTCCGGGCGGAGCGGCCTCGCGCCAATGAGCGCCTCGATCTCGGCCAGCGCCTTCGGCTCGACCTGCCGGCCCTTCGGCGTGTCGCGCGTCTTGCGGCGTCCGGAGCCCGGATGGACCGACCGCGCCGAGGCGGTGCCGGCCATCACGCCTGGACTTTGCATGTTCATGGCTATGCGCTTGTCATGGCCGGGCTTGTCCCGGCCATCTCGATCGGAAAGGCTGTGAGCTTCTCATCGGGGTGGCCGGGACAAGCCCGGCCATGACACGGGAGCGTCACAGCAAGCCCGCACCGCGCGCCCACTTGTACTTGGCGCCGAGCACCTCGACGGGCAACTCGGTCGAGTAGGCATAGGCCGGGATGCCGTGGTCGTAGAGGTACTGCGCGGCCTCCTCGACCTCTACGTCGCCGGCGAGCGACGCCACCACGGGCTTCACCTTGCCCTTGGCCTTTATCTCCTCGACGACCTCGACCATCAGCTTCGCAAACACCATCGGGGGCGTCACGATCGTGTGCCAATAGCCGAGGATGAGGGCGTGGATGCGGTCGTCCTCGAGCCCGAGCTTCACGGTGTTCTGGTAGGTCTTGGGCGGCTCGCCGCCCGTGATGTCGACCGGATTGCCGGAGGCGCCGAAGGGCGGGATGAACTTCTTGAAGG
>CAXUKK010000360.1:0-3310 GCA_964251455.1 uncultured Enterovirga sp. | reverse complement strand
AGCGCAGAACCTTGACCTCTCAGGTGCTGCCGTTCTCGATCCCCAGCTCACGCTCCTGCCTCAACTCGATTCCGGTGGGCAGTTGCGTATGACAGGGTTCTTCCCTTCGTTCCCGCTCCAGATCAACTTCGACCTCCTGTTCGCACCGGTCGAGGGTCGCTGGTTGCTCTTTGGAATCTCCATCGGGGTCGCGAAGTCTTCGCCGACAGCGCCCCTGCCCCCTGCCGCCTCTTCCACCCCTTCCGCTAGTCCGGCACAGAGGCCCGATCCCCAGCTTCCCACGCGTCCAGTGCCCACGCGGCCAGCTGCCGCGCCAGACCCTCAGCCCAAGTCGAGCAAGCCATAGGCCTACGCGAGGCGGCGTGCCGGTTCGCTCTGGTTGGGATTGTCGCCGAGTGCCAGACACCCCTCCCGATCCCGGCTCCCGTCGGTACGTGGCCCATGCGGTGCCTCAGAGCTGACCGTCGTCGCCCCAGCGATCGAGCAATGCCGTGTAGGCGAGGTCCTGATAGCGGGACGGCAGAAAGGCCGGCGCGTAATCCGGCAACGTGGCCCCCACGATGTGGCGCGCGATGAGCTCTCCGCCGGCGCAGGAGGCCATGATGCCGAAGCCTGAAAAGGCGCAGGAAACGAAGGCGCCGTCCACCGGGACAGGTCCGATCAAGGGCCGGTTCTCCTGCGTCCTGATGTAATAGCCGCCGTCCACATAGGGCCGCGGTGCCTCTCCGCCATAGGCCTTGAGGCCTGGGACCATGGTCGACATGCCGCGCAGCGCGATCTCCGCATAGTGGGGCGGCTCCGGCACGGGGAACACCGGATCCACCGCATCGGCATGGTCGCGGTTGAACAGGATGAGCGTCGCCGAACCGCCGTCCGGCCGTCCATGCACGCCGGCCGGGAAACGACCCAGCAGCCAGCAGGCGTCCTCATCCGAGGCAAGCGCTTCCCGCTCCTCGTCGGTCCAGGGCAGATGCTGCTCGTCGAGCCAGATCAGCATCGGCGCATGGCGCGGAAGCGCCTGCAGGGTATCGGGGAAACCGACCTTGAGATGGCGCTCGGCCTTGATCGGAAGATCCAGCCCGATCATCCGGGCGAGTTCCGTCTGCATCGGGCCGCCGGCGAGGACGACCTGTGTCGTCGGGAGCTCCAGAGGCGCGTCCTGCCTCGATACGTGAACGGCCCGGACCCGCCCGCCATCGACATCGATGCCGGCGACGCGGCCTTTCACGACCCGGACGCCGCGCGCGCGGGCGGCCTCGAGCATGACCATCCCGAGTTGCTGCGCGCTGAGCCAACCGGCGCGCCGTGCGTGCACGACCGCGACCGTTTCCGGCGCCAGATAGGGGAAATGACGACGGATCAGGCTCGCATCGGTGATCACGTCCGCCCCGGTGAGCGCGAAATCGTAACCGCGCTCGGGTGACGGAACATACGGGCTCTCGGGCGCTTCGTGGAAGCGGGCCGGCCCGCTGCCGCGGGACTCGGCCGACCTCGCCATCGTCTCGAGGAACGGGATCTTCGCCACGTCGGCGGTCGCGAACAGGTAGCCGCGCCGATTGAGGTTGATGCGGTTGTCGGTGGAGCGCGCGATCCCCTCGATGAGGTCGATGCTGCGGTTCATGAAGGCGGTCATCGCCCAATCAGGGCCAGGCCACCAATTCCGGTAGGCCTCGGTCGACTTGTCGGACGTGAGGGAGAGCGGGTTGCCCTCCTCCACGATCACGACGTTCTCCAGCCCATGCTCGACTGCGAGGTAATAGGCAGCCGCGATGCCCGCGATGCCGGCGCCGCAGATCACGACGGGGTTGGATCGGTCAGCCATGCAAGTCGCCTGCGCAAAGAGCCGTCGCGGTCAGCCGGACGCGCGACAAGCCGTGCTTCGCGGGCAGCGGCGCGTCAGCTCGCAAGCCCTTCGTCGCGAAGCACTTTCTGGACCGCCGGGCGCTCCTTCATGCGCGCATAATGGGCGGCACAGTTCGGCGGCAAGGTCATGCCGAGCCGGTCGGCGCCCCAGAACTCCACGTAAAACAGCGCCGTGTCGGCAATCGAAAAGGTCCCGACCACGTAGTCGCGGCCTTCCAGGGCCTTGTTCATCACGGTCAGGCCCTTGTCGAAGATCTCCCGACCCTTCGCCTTGACCGCCTCGTGGTCCGCCTCGTTCGGGGCAAAGTTGCTCGGGCGGAAGATGCGGGAGAAGCCCTGCATGTGAACCGTCGAGACGAGGTAGTCCAAGGCCTCCAGCGTGCGGGCCATCGCCTCCGGGTCGCCGGGCAGGAGCTGCTTGTCGCCGTTGGTGAGCGCGAGCCACGTGGCGATGGCCGGGAACTCCGTGAGCACGGTGCCGTCATCCCGCACCAGAATCGGCACCTTCGCCTTCGGGTTGATCGCCAGGAACTCGGGCTTGTACTGCTCGCCGTCCTTCAGGCTGATCTTATGGAGATTGTAGGGCTGGCCTATCTCTTCCATGAGGACGTGGATGCCGAGCGAGCAGGCTCCGGGTGAGTAGTACAGGTCCACGGCATCTCTCCAGGCGGGGCCTCGACCCTTGCGACAGCTTCGTCCCCAAGGCAACCGGCGCAGCGCGCCTCAGGCTTTTTGCGGCCGCAGCGCCTGCGCTAGCCGGGTCCAGGTGGGCGCCAAGAGCGTACCCGTGAGCGGGATCAGGGCCGCGCCGATGACGAGCCCGACGATGCCGGAGCCGGCGGCGGTCACGAGCCATTCGGCCAGGCCCGCGCCGGCAGGAACCGCACCGGCCGCCATCTCGGCTGCATGATGGATGCCGCGCCCGATACCCGGCAGGCCGTATTCCTCAAGGCCGTGCACGACGATGCCGCCGCCCACCCACACCATGGCGGCAGTGCCGATGATGGCGAGCAGCTTAAGGAGGACTGGCATGCCGATGACGAGGCCGCGCCCGACGGCCCGGGACAGGCCGCCTAGGGCGGAGGTCGCCTTGTTCCCGGCGAGCGCCACACCGACATCGTCGGCCTTCACGATAAGGGCGACGACGCCGTAGACCGCGACCGTGATGCCGAGCCCGACAAGCGCGAGCACGAAGGCCCGCATGGCGAAACTGCCCTCGGGGATCGCCGCAAGCGAGATCGCCATGATCTCCGCCGAGAGAATGAAATCCGTCTTGATCGCGCTCGCGACCTTCTCGTCCTCGAGCGTCTGAGGATTGACGGCGACCGGAGGGAGTCGCGCCTCGTGTTCATGCGCCTTGTGCGGGAACACGGCCTCGAACACCTTCTCGGTGCCCTCGTAGCAAAGGTAGGCGCCGCCGAGCATCAGGAGCGGCGTGATGGCCCAC
>CAXUKK010000359.1:0-3325 GCA_964251455.1 uncultured Enterovirga sp. | reverse complement strand
CCAGGCCGGCAAGGTTCTCGGCATACGGGACACGGGCATCAAGATCCGGGGCCGCCGCTCGACGCCGGGACGCTATTTTCAGGTCGCGGAGCCGGGCGCGGGCTGGGGCGGCACGAACATCTCCAATCCGCTCTCGATCCTGTCGCCCTTCGATCCGAAGGTCGCGCGGCCGGGCATGACGATGCTGATGACGTCCACCACGGGCGAGCATTCCGGCTATTACGTGCTCGACGAGGCGCTCCGCCCGGTCGAGGCCGACATGCCGGACCGGCTGAAAGCCTCCGTCGCGCTGATCCGCGAAAACTGCGAGCCGGCGTTGTCGACGGTGCTGTTCATGGGCGGTGCCGGCGGCTCGCTCCGTTCGGGCGTGACGGAGAACCCGGTCCGCCTCACCCGCTCGGTGAAGGACCTGCTGACCCGCGTCACCTGCGGCGGCGCGCCGACCTATGTCTGGCCCGGGGGCGGCATTACCTTCATGGTCGACGTGACCCGCGTGCCCGAGAACGCCTTCGGCTACGTCCCGACGCCGGCGCTCGTCGCGCCGATCGAGTTCACCCTTCGGCTCGAGGATTACGAGCGCCTCGGCGGCCACATGGGCGAGGTCCGCCGCCTGTCGGAGGCGCGCGGCATGGCGCCGGAGCGGCGGTCGGTGCAGCCGCATGGCGAGAACCCATGGCCGCTCGGGGGTGCGGGTAGCGCCTCCTACGCGGCCGCTCCTCATGCTTCGAGGCCGAGCGAAGCTCGGCCTCGAAGCACGCAGCAGGGCGCCGTCTGGAGCCCTCCTTCGAGGCCTGCTGTGCAGGCGCCTCAGGATGAGGTGGCGGGAGCGGGATCGATCTCCTCCAGCCGGTCGGGGCAGGCATGAGGACGCAGGCGCGCATGCTCCCGGACGGGCGCCGCCTGCACCTGCAGGACGGCCCGATCGACCTCGTCGTCGAAGCCGTTCCGTTTGGACCTATCACCTCCCCTCGTCATGCTGAGGAGCGCTGCGCAGCAGCGCGTCTCGAAGCAGGGGCCCCGCGTGAGCCTGCTCCGAGACGGGCCTCCGGCCCTCCTCAGCCTGACGACGGGAGGGAGGTGGCCGCAGCGGCGTATCGCGCGGCCACGCTCCACTTCGCATCAATCCTGGACGAACTCTGCGCCGAGCTGCCCGAGCTGCGCGCCCCGTTCCGGCCCGGGTGCATGTTTGCCAGCCCCATCGCGCGCCGGATGCAGGCGGCCGTTGCGCCCTACGGCACCGAGTGCTTCATCACGCCAATGGCGGCGGTCGCGGGCGCGGTTGCCGAGGAGATCCTCGGCGCGATGGTCGCTGCCGCGCCGCTGGCCCGCGCGTCCGTGAACAATGGCGGCGATATCGCGCTCCATCTCGCGCCCGGCGAGAGCGTCCGCATCGGCCTGGTCGATCGGCCTGACCTGCCCAGCCTGTTCGGACGGGCCAACATCTGGGCCGCTGACCCGGTACGCGGAATCGCGACGAGCGGCTGGCGCGGGCGCTCCTTCTCGCTCGGCATCGCGGACGCCGTCACGATCCTTGCCGATACGGCGGCAGCCGCCGATGCGGCCGCGACGATCGTCGCAAACGCCGTCGACCTGCCCGGACATCCGGCCGTGATCCGCGCTCCCGCGCGCGAGGTGCAGTGCGACAGCGATCTGGGTGAGCGCTTCGTGACCCGGGGCGTCGGGACGCTGGCGCCGGCGGAGATCGACGAGGCTCTGTCGCGCGGCCTGGCCTGTGCCGAGCGGCTGATCGCGCGCCGGCTGATCCGAGGCGCGGCGCTGCATCTTCAGGGCTTCACCAGGCTCGCAGGATCCAGCGCGGGTTCCCTCTCCCGTGTGGGAGAGGGACAGGGTAAGGGTGGCGCCCTGTCCGGAGCGGGCCATCCCGTCACCCCAGCCCTCTCCCTCTGGGAGAGGGAGCCGCGGCGAGCGTCCCGCGCCCGTCCTCCCACCGAGGCACGTCCATGACAGCCAACATCCGCAAGATTGTCGTCGTGGTGGAAGAGACCCTGACCGAGATGGGCCAGCCCGTCTCGCCGCCGACCCGGCGGGCGGCGGCGCTCGCCGTGATCGAAAACCCCTTCGCCGGGAGTTATGTCGAAGACCTGACCGAGCTCATGGATGTCGGCGAAGAGCTCGGGCGGCTGCTGACGGAGCGGGCCGTCGCGGCGCTCGGGATCGCGGGGCCGGCCGTGCAGAGTTACGGCAAGGCCGCCGCCGTCGGCGAGAACGGCGAACTCGAGCACGCGGCCGCGATCCTGCATCCGAAGCTCGGCGCTCCGGCCCGGAACGTGCTTGGCAAGGGTGCGGCCCTGATTCCCTCATCGAAGAAGCGAGGCGGACCGGGCGTGCCGTTCGACATCCCGCTCGGGCACAAGGACGCCGCCTTCGTGCGCAGCCATTTCGACGGCATGGAGGTTCGCATCGCGGACGCGCCGCGGGCGAACGAGATTGTGGTCGCCGTCGCTGTGACGGATTCCGGGCGCCCGCTGCCGCGGGTGGGCGGGCTGAAGGCCGGCGACATCAAGGGCGAGGACGGCTTGCGGTAGCCGTCGCCGCAAGCTCCAATCAGGCATCGACAGAAGGGGACATGGCATGAGGACAGGTTCGGTTTGGCTCGCGGCACTGGCCGCCTCGGCCGCCTTCGGGGCCGCCGCCCCGGCGGCGCTCGCCCAGCAGGGCGAGATCAAGATCGGCGAGATCAACTCCTATTCCGGCCTGCCGGCTTTCACCGAGCCCTACCGCAAGGGCTGGCAGCTCGCGGTCGAGGAGGTCAACGCCGCAGGCGGCGTGAACGGCAAGAAGCTGGTCGTCATCTCGAAGGACGACGGCGGCAAGCCGGCCGACGCCGTGACGGCGGCGAACGAGCTCGTCTCGCGCGACAAGGTCGACATGCTGGCGGGCGCCTTCTTCTCGCATATCGGCCTCGCGCTTGCCGATTACGCCAAGCAGAAGCAGGTGTTCTACCTTGCCGGCGAACCGCTGACGGACGCGATGGTCTGGTCGGGCGGCAACAAGTACACCTTCCGGCTGCGGCCCTCGAACTACATGCAGGCCGCGATGCTGGCCGAGGAAGCCGCAAAACTCCCGGCCAAGAAATGGGCGACGATCGCGCCGAACTACGAATACGGTCAGTCGGCCGTCGCCGTGTTCAAGCAGCTCCTCTCGGCCAAGCGCCCTGACATCGAGTGGGTCGGCGAGCAATGGCCGCCGCAGGGCAAGATCGACGCCGGCCCGGTCATCCAGGCGGTCGCCGCCATGAAGCCGGACGCCATCCTCAACGTCACCTTCGGGCCGGACCTCGTGAAGCTCGTGCGCGAGGGCAACA
>CAXUKK010000358.1:0-3330 GCA_964251455.1 uncultured Enterovirga sp. | reverse complement strand
ATGCAAGAGGCCGCGGGGCCGGCGTGCTTCTCATCTCGGAGGACCTGGACGAACTGCTCGCGATTTCCGACCGCATCGCCGTCCTGGCGGAAGGACGACTGTCCGACCCTCTTCCTGTCGAGGCCGTGACGCTGGCGGAACTCGGCCTCAGAATGGCCGGCAGCCGCTCCGACCGGGACCGCCCCGCCGCATGATCCGGTTCGAGCCGCGGGCCGGCCTCTCGCCGGCCCGATCCGTGGGTCTGCGCGTGCTCGCGATCGGCGTCGCGCTGGCGCTGGCCGCGATCCCGCTTCGGGTCGCAGGCGCTCCGCTCCTCCCGGCCTACTGGGCAATGGCGCAAGGCGCCGCCGGCACGATCTTCGCTCTCACGGAGACGCTGACCCGGGCGACGCCGCTCATCTTTACCGGCCTCGCCGCCGCCATCGCGTTCCGGGCGCGGCTCTACAATGTCGGCGCCGAGGGGCAGCTCTATCTCGGCGCGCTCGCCGCGGTCGCGGTCGGGTCCGGGGCGGTAGAGGCTCCCCCGTCCGTGCTGGTCCCGCTGGTGCTCCTCGCCGCCGCCTTGGCCGGCGCGGCGCTGATGCTCGGCCCGACCATTCTGAAAGCTCGGTTCGGGGTCGACGAGGTCGTCACCACGCTCCTCCTCAACTTCGTCGTGCTCCTCTTCATCCAGATGATGCTGGAAGGGCCGTTCAAGGATCCGATGGGCGGCGGCTGGCCGCAGTCGGAGCCGATCCTGCCCGAAGCGGCCCTGCCGCCGCTCGTCGAGCGCATGCGCCTCCATGCAGGCCTGCCGATCGGCCTCGTTCTCTGCGTCATCATCCACGTCGTGATGTCCCGGACCGTGCTCGGGCTTCGGATCAGGGCCGTCGGCGAGAATGCCGCCGCGGCCAACTACGCAGGCATCCCGGTCCTGCGGACGCTCCTGATCGTGGGCGCGCTCTCGGGCACCGTCGCAGGGCTCGCCGGCGCGTCCGAGGTCGCGGGCCTGAAGGGCAACCTGACGTCCGACCTCTCGCGCGGCTTCGGCTATGCCGGCATCGTGGTCGCGATGATCGCCGGGCTGCAGCCGCTCGCAATCATCCCGGCCGCGCTCCTGGTCGCGGGCGTGTTCGTCGGTGCAGACACGATGAGCCGGAGCTACGGCGTCTCGAGCTACATCGCCGACCTCATCGTCGCACTGGCGCTCATCTGCGTGCTGGTCGCCGGCCTGTTCGCCCGCTTCAGGGTCAAGTGGGAGCGGGCATGAGCGCGACCCTCGACATCCTGGTCTCGGCGAATTTCTGGGCCGCGGCGATCCGCATCGCGACGCCCCTGATGTTCGGGGTGCTCGGCGCGCTCATCTGCGAGCGCTCGGGCGTGCTCAATCTCGGCATCGAGGGCATCTTCACCGCCGGCGCGATGGCGGGCTGGCTGACCGTGCACCTCGGCGGCGACCTCTGGACGGGCGTCGTCGTGGCAGCTCTGACCGGGGCCGTCTTCGGGCTCGTTCTCGCGGTGCTGACCGTCCCGCTCGGCCTGTCGCAGCACGTCACCGGGATCGGCGTGACGCTGCTGGCCACGAGCCTCGCCTATTTCATCTACCGCGTCGTCCTGCCGACGGCGTCCACGCCGCCGCGCATCCAGCCCTTCGGGCCCGTGCGCATTCCGATCCTGTCGGACCTGCCCCTCCTTGGGCCGGCGCTCTTCGGCCAGACGGCCCTCACCTTCCTGGCCTTCGGGCTGTTCGGCATTACGGCCTTCGTGCTCTACCGGACGCCGCTCGGTCTCGCGATCCGGGCTGCGGGCGAGAACCCGGCCGCGGTCGAGGCCCAGGGTCTCGACGTGCATCTCGTCCGCATCGGCGCCGTGGTCGCAGGCTCCGCCATCATGGCGCTGGGCGGCGCGTTCCTCACGATGTCCGCCTTCAACGCCTTCTTCTTCGAGATGACGGGCGGGCGCGGCTGGATCTGCATCGCGCTCACGGTCTTCGCCTCATGGCGCCCGGGGAAGGCGCTCCTGGGCGCGATCCTGTTCGGCGCCTTCGATGCGTTCCAGCTGCGCCTCCAGCACGAGGTGTCGGGCGTGCCGAGCCAGGTCTTCCTGATGCTGCCCTACCTGCTCTCCATCGCGGCCCTCTGCCTCGTAGCGCGCCGCGCCGAGTACCCGAAGGCGTTGATGATCCCCTACGTGAAGGGACAGAGGTAGGCTCCGACGCGCATCCAAAACAGCTTGGCGGCGTTGGTGCACCGAGCGGAGGACATGGGAACGACCGTCCTCCCGCGATGGCGGATCAACCGCCCTCATCCCTGGAGATCATCATGCTGCTTCCGACAGGCACGACCGTTGCGGTCGCCGACGGCGAGAAACTCAACCTGTTTCGCAACACGGGCGACGAGACCAACCCGAAGCTGACCGCCGTGCCGTCGCCCGAGATCGGGACGGACAACAAGGGTACGGGCGGGCGCCATCACAGCAGTTCGGCAAACCCCGGCGAGAGCCAGCAGAGCGAGGACAATTTCGCAGCTGGCACGGCCGATATGCTGAACAGCCAGGTCCTGACCGGCAAGATCAAGCAACTGGTGGTGATCGCGGCTCCTCGTACGCTCGGCGAACTGCGCAAGCACTACCACAAGAAGCTCTCGGACGTTCTGATGTGCGAGATCGCCAAGGACCTGACCGGGCATGCGATCCCGGATATCGAGAAGTCGATCGCCGCCGCCTGAACCGGCTACCGTCCCGCGGCAGAGCGGACAAGGTTCGCGGTGCAGCCTAGTCTCAGGCGACCGCGAACCCGGATTGCTTATGCCCCTCGATCTCCTCATCCGAAACGCCACCTTGCCCGACGGGCGCATGGGCCAGGACATCGCCGTCCAGGATGGTCGGATTGTCGAGGTCCGGCCTGCGATCGAGGGTGAGGCCGCCCGCACGATCGACGCCGACGGGCATCTCGTCTCGCCGCCCTTCGTCGACGTTCACTTCCACATGGACGCGACGCTTTCGCTCGGGCTGCCGCGGCTGAACCTGTCCGGAACCCTCCTGGAGGGGATCGCCCTGTGGGGTGAACTGAAGCCGCTGCTGACGCACGAGGCAGTGGTCGACCGGGCGCTCGCCTATTGCGACATGGCGGTCGCGCAGGGCCTGCTGGCGATCCGCTCGCATGTCGACATCTGCGACGACCGGCTGCTCGCCGTCGATGCGCTCCTCGAGGTGAAAAAGCGCGTCGCGCCCTATCTCGACCTGCAACTCGTGGCCTTCCCGCAGGACGGTTACTATCGCTCCCCTGGCGCGGTCGAGAACCTCAAGCGGGCGCTCGACCGCGGCGTCGATGTCGTCGGCGGCATCCCGCAT
>CAXUKK010000357.1:0-3388 GCA_964251455.1 uncultured Enterovirga sp. | reverse complement strand
CGGGCGATTTCGCCCGCAACGCCGATTACTCGCTGCCGGCCGAGCGCCTGAAGCGCGCGATCGGCGCCGCGGCCGGAAGCGTCTCGGAGAACGGCGCCGGCGTATCCTTCGTGGATGCGACGGCCGCTGCGCTGGCGCTGCTCGGCAATGCCATCGGGGCGAACATGTTCATGCTCGGCTACGCCTGGCAGACCGCCCGCGTGCCGCTCTCCGGCGCGGCCATCCGCAAGGCGATCGAGCTGAACGGCGAAGCCGTGAAGATGAACCTCGACGCGTTCGAGTGGGGTCGCCGCGCGGCCGCCGATCCGGCCAGCATCCAGGCCATGATGTCAGGGCTCAAGGCCGAGACGGACACGACCGACCTGTCCGAGACGATGGACGAGGTGATCGCCCGCCGCATCGCGTTCCTGTCCGAGTACCAGAACGCCGATTACGCCAAGCGCTACCGCGACCGGGTCGAGGCCGTGCGGGCGGTCGAGGCCCGCGCCGTCCCGTCCGGGACCGCGCTGACCGAGGCGGTCGCACGCTCGCTGTTCAAGCTGATGGCCTACAAGGACGAGTACGAGGTCGCCCGCCTCTACACGAACGGCCATTTCGCCAAGCAGGTCGCGGCGACCTTCGAGGGCGAGAACCTGCGCTACGAGTTCCACCTCGCGCCGCCGCTCATGGCCCGCGTCGATCCGCATACCGGCGAGGCGAGGAAGATGAGCTTCGGGCCCTGGATGCTGAAGGCGTTCGGCGTGCTCGCAAAGCTGAAGGGCCTGCGCGGCACGGCGTTCGATCCGTTCGGCTACACGCATGAGCGCAGGGTCGAGCGGCAGCTCATCGCGGACTATCTGGCGCTCCTCGACGAGGTTCAGGCGGGGCTCACGCCCGCCAACCACCCCGTCGCGGTCGGGCTCGCTGCGCTGCCGGCCAAGATCCGCGGGTTCGGCCACGTGAAGGCGCGCAACATCGAGGCGGTGAAGAAGGAGGAGGCGGACCTCCTTGCCCGCTTCCGCTCGCCGGTCCCGGTTCTGGCCCAGGCGGCGGAGTAGCTCTCCCGCTAGCTCCTCGGGCTTCTGGTCCCGCCTTGCGACTTCCGTCGCGTTGCGGGCCGGTGACCCGCGTGCGACATAGACCGCGGCTGGGCACCTCGCCCTGAGACGCGGACGCAATCCGCGCATGGCCTTGCAGCGCTCCGCCGGAGCCGAGGGAGAAGCGGGTGACGGCTGGATCGTCCGGCGCCGAGGACACGTTTCCGAAGCTGCTCGCCCGCAATGCCCGCATCCGCGGGGCGCGGCCGGCCTTCCGGCAGAAGGACCTCGGCATCTGGCAGAGCTGGACCTGGGCGGAGGTGCACGACATCGTGCGGGCCTTCGCGGCAGGCCTCGACAAGCTCGGCGTCGAGCGCGGCTCCAAGATCGCGATCGTCGGCCAGAACCGGCCGCGGCTGTATTGGGCGATCGCCGCCGCGCAATGGCTCGGGGCGGTGCCGGTGCCGGTCTATTCCGACTCGGTCGCGGACGAGATGGCCTATGTGCTCGACCATGCGGAGGTCACGCTCGCCGTCGCGCAGGACCAGGAGCAGGTCGACAAGCTCCTGTCGGTCGCCGAGCGCCTGCCGAAGCTGCACCACATCCTCTACGACGAGGAGAAGGGCCTGCGGACCTACGATCACGCGCGCCTCACCTCCATAGACGACGCCGTCGCGGATGGACGGCGGCTCCTCGAGACCTTGCCGGAACTCGGCGAGAAGCTCGACCGCGCGCTCGCCTCGGCCAAGGGCTCGGACCTGTCCATCATCCTCTACACGTCCGGCACGACGGGGCGGCCGAAGGGCGTGATGCTCACCTTCGACAACGTCCGCCGGGCGGGCGAGATCGGGTCGGCCTTCGACAAGCTCGACGAGACCGACGAGATCATCGCCTACCTGCCGATCGCCTGGGTCGGCGACCACATCTTCTCCTACGCGCAAGCGCTCATCACAGGCCTGTGCGTGAACTGCCCGGAGAGCCCGGACACCGTCGTAGACGACCGGCGCGAGATCGGCACGACCTACGCGTTCGCGCCGCCGCGCGTCTTCGAGACCATGCTGACCTTGACCATGGTCCGCATGGAGGACGCATCGGCCCTGAAGCGGCGCATCTTCCGCTATTTCCTGGCGCATGCCCGCCGCGTCGGCGAGCCGATCCTGAACGGGGAGCGCGTCGGGCCCCTCGACCGGGTGATTTACCGGATCGGCGATTGGCTGATCTATGCGCCACTGCGCAACCGCTTCGGCCTGTCGAAGATCAAGGTCGGCTACACGGCGGGCGAGGCGATCGGGCCCGAGATCTTCCGCTTCTATCGCTCGATCGGCGTGAACCTGAAGCAGCTCTACGGGCAGACGGAAGCCTCGGTCTACGTCACCATGCAGCCCGACGGCGAGATCATGGCCGACACGGTCGGCCGGCCTGCCCCCGAGGTCGAGATTCGCATCGACGACAACGGCGAGGTTCTCTACCGCTCGCCCGTCGTCTTCCAGGCCTATTACAAGGACCCCGAAAAGACGGCCGAGACCAAGACCTCCGACGGCTTCGTCCGCTCCGGCGATGCCGGCTTCTTCGACGCGCGCGGGCACCTGAAGATCATCGACCGCGCCAAGGATGTCGGGCGCATGCGCGATGGCGCGCTGTTCCCGCCGAAATACGTCGAGAACAAGCTGAAGTTCTATCCGAACATCAAGGAGGCGGTCGCCTTCGGGGACGGGCGGGAGCACGTCACCTGTTTCGTAAACATCGACCTGATGGCCGTCGGCTCATGGGCGGAGCGCAACAACGTGACCTACGCGTCGTACCAGGAGCTCGCCGCCCATCCGCGCGTCTACGCGATGGTGGCCGAGCACGTCGACGAGGTGAACCGCTCGCTCGCCGCCGAGCCGCGCATGGGCGGAGCACAGATCCGCCGCTTCCTCATCCTGCCGAAGGAGCTCGACGCCGACGACGGCGAACTCACCCGCACCCAGAAGGTCCGCCGCAGCTTCATCGCCGACCGCTACGCACCGCTGATCGACGGGCTCTACGACGGCTCCGCCGAGGCGAGCATCCGGACCGAGGTCACGTTCGACGACGGCCGCAAGGGCGTGTTGGCCGGCACCGTCGCGATCCGGGACATGGGATTGCATCCGGTGCCGGTGCCGGAGTTGGAGAAGGCGGCATGAGAGCCCCCGACGGCCCCCTCATCGTGAAGGGCGAGGTGCTGCTCGCGGTCGAGAACGTGTCTCTTGCGTTCGGCGGCGTGAAGGCGCTGACCGATGTCTCGTTCGACATCCAGAAGGGCGAGATCCGGGCCATCATCGGGCCGAACGGGGCCGGCAAGACCTCGATGCTGAACTGCATCAACGGGTTCTACCACCCGACGGAGGGCT
>CAXUKK010000356.1:0-3398 GCA_964251455.1 uncultured Enterovirga sp. | reverse complement strand
GGTCGAGCGCCAGCCGCTCGGCGCGGCCGGCCGGGGCCTCGTCGACGATATGCTCGAGCGCGTATCGGACGCCATGCGGGCCATCGTGCCGATCGGCGGCGAGACCGGTGTCTCGGCAGTTGCGGAGGCTCGCATCGCCGCCCTCGGCACCCTGCGCGAGAAGGCGCTCCGGCTCGGACCGGACCTGCCCTGGGTCGAGCGCGGCGCGATCCTGGCGCTGCTCGGCAGCGCCGAGCGCGCCTTCAACCTGATCGAGCGCATCGATGCGGAGCGCCGCTCGGTGTCGCGGGCGGTACCCTCGACCTCCGCGGCAACGCTCGGCCGCGACCTGCCGCAGGCCGGCAGCGCAGTTCCGGCGTGACGGGCATGCGCATCATCCGCACAGCATCGCTCAGCGTCGTCGCGGCACTCGCGCTTGCGCTCCCGGTCGGCGGCGTCTTTGCCCAGGAGCGGACGGAAGCTGCGAGTGCAGCGTCATTCTCTGGAGCCGGCTCGACCTTTGCGCACCCAGTCCTCCTGGGTTGGTCTCGCGCCTTCCAGCGCACCGAATGGACAGCCGAGTCGCAATCTGTCGGCTCGGCGCTCGACTACGAGCCCGTGGGTTCGCAGGCCGGCATCATGCGACTGAACGACGGGGCGGTCGATTTCGCCGCGACCGATGTTCCGCTGTCGCCCGACGAACTGTCTCGTTACCGCGTTGGGCAGTTTCCGTTCGTGATTGGCGGGATCGTGGTCGCCCACAACCTCGAAGGGGTGCCCGCCGGAAAGCTCCGTCTCTCGGGAGAGGTACTCGCCGACGTCTTTCTCGGGACAATCCGCTCCTGGAACGACGAGCGGATCCGGGTGGCGAACCCGGAGCTCCGCCTCCCGCCAACCCCGATCACCGTGGTGCGACGCTCCGACGGCTCGGGGACGACATTCAATTTCACCAGCTATCTCGCGAAGCTCAGCCCCGAGTGGAAGACCCGCGTCGGTGAGGGATTTACCGTCGCTTGGCCGCTTGGCGACAGCGCCCAGGGCAATGACGGGGTGGCCGAACGCATCAAGGCGACGCAGAACGCGATCGGCTACCTCGATTTCGCGCAGGCACAAAAGGCCGGCCTCGCCGTTGTGGCGCTGCGAAGCGAAGCCGGCGACTTCGTCGTCCCGTCTCGGGCCGCCTTCCAGGCTGCTTCGGGCGCGGAGTCGGAGCGCAGGAACGCGTACCCCCTAATCGCGACCACCTATGCCGTCATGCCCCGGCAGACTGCTCCCTCGCGCCGGCAACAGGCAATAATAGGGTTCTTCGCCTGGTCGTTCGCGAACGGCGCCCGTCTGGCCTCCGATCTCGGCTACGTCCCGCTGCCGGAGGCGGCGATCGATGAGAACCGCGCCTACTGGGCCTCGCATCTCGGCGTGAATACCGCTCCCGCCGAGGGACCGCGACGTACGGGGCGTCGTTGACGCGCCTGCTAATCCGATCCTGTACGCCGCCGAGTTTCACGGCCGAGCCCGACCTTCGGTGATGAACCGATGCCGTTGAATGTCGCCGTCGTCCTGAATTCGAGGTCCGGCGCATCTCTGGGCGCGAAACTCGACGCGGAGGGGATCGCCGAGACGCTAAGGCAGAGAGGCTTCGAAGCGTTGCCCGAGCCGGACGATGGCCGGAGCCTGACCGAGCGGATCGATGCGGCACTGCGCCGTCCGGGTCTTCAGGCTATGGTCGTGGGAGGAGGCGATGGCACTATCCTGTGCGCAGCGGAGCGGCTCCGAGGCACAGGCGTCGCACTCGGAATTCTTCCGCTCGGCACCATGAACCTCCTCGCCAAGGACGTCGGCGTCCCGCTTGGGGTCGACGAGGCGATAGCGGCTCTCGCGGGGGCGCGTCGGCAGCGGATCGACGTAGGTGAGGTGAACGGGCGCCTGTTCCTCATCAAGGCTGTCCTCGGCGCTCCGGCGAAGATGGCGCGGCTGCGCGAGGTCAAGCGCGGGCGCATGACGATGACGGACCTTGCGCGCATCGGTCTCGCCAGCCTCCGCTTCCTTCGGCAGGATCCGGCGCTCACGATCTCGATCGAAAGTGGAGGCGAGCGCCGCCGCCTGAGGTCCCGCGCGCTTGCAGTCGTGAATAACGACTTTGCCGAAGGTTTCGGCCAGCTCTTCACCCGGACGCGACTGGATGGCGGTCACCTCACGCTCTACGCCGCCCTGAATTTCACGGCCAGGAAGGCGCTTCGGCTTGGGCTCGGCATGGCTATGGGTCATTGGCGCAACACGCCCGGCCTGATCCGGGCCGAAGCCGGCGAACTGACGATCGACTGCCCGCGCCGAAGCCTCAGGGTCATGCTCGACGGCGAGGTGATCTCGCTCGAGCCCCCGCTGCGGTTCCGGCTTATGCCCGGAGCTCTCGAGATCCTCGTTCCGCAAACCGCGGCCGATGCGGGCCCGAATGCCTCTCCGGCCGGGGCATGAGGCGCCTGGCCCACATCTCCGACCTTCACTTCGATCAGGTCGACCCGGCCGTTGTGGACGGATTGCTGCGCGAGTTGAACGAGCACAGACCCGACCTCGTCGCGATCTCCGGCGACTTCACCATGGGTGCAAGGACGCGCGAATACGAACGCGCTCACGGCTTCCTCCAGCAGCTGCGCTCGCCCTGGATCGCGGTTCCCGGCAACCACGACATCTCGCCCTACCAACTATGGCAGCGCTTCGTGCAGCCATTTGCCCGCTACAAGCGCTTCATCGCGGCCGATCTAGAACCGGTGTGGCATGACGAGGAGATCGCCGTCGTTTGCCTGAACACCGCGCGACGCTGGGCGTTCGACACGGACTGGTCGCAGGGCAAAATCTCCCGCGCCCAGATCCGCCGAGCGGAATTGGTGCTGCAGTCTCTTCCGGTCGGCCTGTTCAGGATCATCGTTGGCCACCATCCCTTTCTACCCCCGCCGTGGGACCCGGCAGCCCGCATCGTCGGGCGCGCGGACCTCGCCCTTGCCGCCTTCGAGCGGGGCGGCGTCCGTCTCGCCCTCGCAGGTCATCTGCATCGCTGCTATTCGCGGTTTGCGAAACCTGCGGCACCGGATTTGAGCGAGGTCGAGCGCGTCGACGCGTCGGTCGAGGAGAGCGGGCATCGGCTGCTGGTCGTGCAGGCAGGCTCGGCCACGTCCACTCGTCTCAGGGGAGGCGAGCCGAACGCATATAACCGGATCACGATCGAGAACGGGCGCGCGACCGTGGAGGTGAGGCTTTGGGCCGATGGCCTATGGGTCTCAGCCGGTGCGCTTACAGGTCCAGGTGAGCCGTTCGCCTAACGTCCGATCAGCGGGACCGAGCTGAGAAGGGTAGATGCGAGTGAGCCCCGTCATTTGCCTTAAGCAGCGAACCGGAAGCCGCCGGAGTCGTCAGCTGGTAGCGAG
>CAXUKK010000355.1:0-3403 GCA_964251455.1 uncultured Enterovirga sp. | reverse complement strand
ACGAGCCCGAGCTGAAGATCATCGACGTCTTCATCTGCAAGCTGCGCAAGAAGCTGGCGAATGCCAGCCAGGGCAAGAACTACATCGAAACGGTCTGGGGCCGCGGCTACGTCCTGCGCGAACCGGCCGAAGCCGAGGACCGCATCGCGGTCTGAGCTAACGTGCTTCGATCAACCGGTCGCCCGAGGCCAAGCGGGCGAGGATATCAGTCCAGAGCTCGTCGGGCCTCGCCAGCAAAATCCGATTCCGATGTCGGCTTTCGTGCAGGCCGCATGTCGGACGATTGTGTGATCTGGTTGCATCGACAGACCTACCTCTGAGACGCGCTCGGCGACGTACCCGCGATCAGCGATCCAGTGGGCCAGAGCGATCGGGAACTGCTCGTCGACGAGGAACCTCACTCGGCTGCTATCACCACCGGGTGGCCGATCTGACTCGCCGCGTAGGACAGGGCCGCCGGTATGTCTTCCGCCTGCAGGTAGGGGTAGTCGGCGAGAATCTCATCCTGCTCGACGCCGTTGGCGAGAAGCTCGAGCAGATCCCGGACCGGAAAACGCAACCCGCGAATGCACGGCTTGCCTCCAAGCACTTGCGGATCAGCGGTTATCCGAGGCGCGATGAGCATCGTCATACATTAGCATATGACCGCCCGGGCCGTCATCGCTCGCCGGGCCTTTGCTGCAACGTCCCACCTTGCAACGACTTCGAACGCCGCGCACGCCAAATCGCAAAGGCTAGCAGCGCCCCATTCCACGAAACGCACACCGCGAGCCCGATCAGGAGCGCGGTCGCGGAGCCGAGCGGCACCACGGTCAGGTGGAGCGTCGCGAGTCCGGTCGTGAAACCCACCATGCCTGGAATGCTGTTCGCGAGCACGGCGGCTGTGGTCGGACCTCCAGCGCGCCGGTGTAGAATGAGAATCAGGCTCGTCAGGACGACCGGGAGCAGCGCCGCGATCCCGGCCGCCGTCGGTCCGAGCCAGCGCCCGCTCAGGACGACAGCCGCGACGACGGCCATGACGATCGCGGCCCGTGCCGGAACGTCCCAGACACTCGGTCGCGCACGGAGGGCACGTGGCGCGCTGCGGTACGGGCGGCTGAGCAGGTAGGCGCCGCCGTAGGAGATCGCACTCAGCGCCGCGATCACGCCGACGCCGAGGTCCATGGCCGCGAGGGGGACGGCAATACCGAACCAGACCGCGAAGGCCACCCCGAGGCTGACCAGCAACCCTCGGCTCTGCGCCAGCGCCGCATAGACGAGGATGTAGGGCGCGGTTCCCACATTGACGGCGAGGCTCGCGAGCGTGGAGCGAGCGATGAAGTCGGGGCTGTGTTCCAGGGCGAGAAACGCGAGCGCAGGCCCGGCCGAGATGGGCAGGGTGGCGACGAGTGCGCCGATCACCGGACCTGACCGTTCGACCACGAGCGAAGCCGCAACGACGATCGCGGCGCTCGACGCCATCTTGGCCAGGAGCGCGAGCCAGAACCACGTCATCATTGGGCCGAACCGGAGGGTTGGTCAGGGAGGGTAGCCCTGTTCAACCCTCGCGGCAGTCCAGGCAGGATCTCAGACCACGAACCGTCCGTGGCAGTGCTTGTACTTCTTGCCCGAGCCGCACGGGCAGACCTCGTTGCGGCCGACACGGCCCCAGGTGGCCTGGTCCAGGGGGTCGCGATCCAGAACGGCCGTGTCGCCGCTCATCTCGGCGGCCGCATAGCCGAGTGCCGGGCCGGCGCCGCCGAATGATCCGGTCGCGTGACCCGACCCGAACTCGTTCTCGCCGGTCGCCGGATCGAGATGCTCCGCGAACATCGGCGGCAGGCCTTCGGGCTCCGGCTCCTGGAACACGATCTCGACTCGCATCAACTGGCCCGTGACCTGCTCCCGCAGGTGGCCGATCAGGCCGTTGAACAGGTCGAAGGCCTCGCTCTTGTACTCGTTCAGCGGGTCGCGTTGCGCATAGCCGCGCCAGCCGATGACCTGGCGCAGGTGATCGAGGGTGACCAGGTGCTCGCGCCAGAGGTGATCGAGCGACTGCAGCAGCACCTGCTTCTCGATATAGGTCATTACCTCGGCCGAGTTGCGCTCCGTCCGCCCCGTATAGGCCTCGTCCGACATGGTGCGGAGCCGCTCGCGGATCTCGTCCTCGGCGATGCCCTCTTCCTTGACCCAATCCTCCACCGGCGGCTCGAGGTTGAGGACCAGCGCCGTGGCCTCCTTCAAGCCGGCCGCATCCCATTGCTCCGGATAGGCGCCGGCAGGGATGTGTCGTGCCACGAGGTCGTCGATCATGCCGTGGCGCATCTCGTCGATCGTATCGCGGACGCTCTCCTCGCTCATGAACTCGCGGCGCTGCTCGAAGACGACCTTGCGCTGGTCGTTCATGACGTTGTCGTATTTCAGGATGTTCTTGCGGATGTCGAAGTTGCGCGCCTCGACCTTCTGCTGCGCCTTCTCGACCGCGCGGTTGATCCAGGGATGGACGATGGCCTCGTCCTCCTTGAGGCCGAGCTTGGTCAGCATGCCGTCCATGCGCTCGGATCCGAAGATCCGCATGAGGTCGTCCTGGAGCGACAGGTAGAATTTCGAGCGGCCGGGATCGCCCTGCCGGCCGGAGCGGCCGCGGAGCTGGTTGTCGATGCGCCGGGATTCGTGGCGCTCGGTACCGAGCACGTAGAGGCCGCCGGCCGCGAGGGCCTTCTCCTTGAAGCGCGCGATTTCCGCCTCGATCTCGACCTGGCGCGGGGCGCGCTCCTCGGCCGCCATCTCGCCCACGACGCCGAGCTCGTGCTCGACACGCATCCGGGCGTTGCCGCCGAGCTGGATGTCGGTGCCGCGGCCCGCCATGTTGGTGGCGATCGTGATCATGCCCGGCACGCCGGCCTGCGCCACGATATGCGCTTCCTGCTCGTGGAACCGGGCGTTCAGGACGGCGAAGATCTTGCGGTGCTCGCCCTGGCGAGCGGCCTCGTAGAGCGGCTCGAGCGCCTTCGGGTCGGCGAAGTCGATCTGGTGGAAGCCATCCTCCTTCAGCAACTCGGCCAGGTGCTCGGATTTCTCGATCGAGGTTGTGCCGACGAGCGTCGGCTGGCCGCGCTTCGATGCGTCCGTGATCTCGCGGATGATGGCTTTGTATTTCTCGGAATGCGTCCGGTAGACCTCGTCGTCCTCGTCGAGGCGCTGCACGTTCCGGTTCGTCGGGATCTCGACGACCTCGAGATTGTAGATCTCCGCGAACTCGTCGGCCTCGGTCGAGGCCGTACCGGTCATGCCGGCGAGCTTCCCGTAGAGGCGGAAGTAGTTCTGGAACGTGATGGAGGCGAGCGTCTGGTTCTCGGGTTGGACCTGCACCCGCTCCTTCGCCTCGAGCGCCTGGTGCTGGCCTTCCGAATAGCGCCGGCCC
>CAXUKK010000354.1:0-3410 GCA_964251455.1 uncultured Enterovirga sp. | reverse complement strand
CGCGATGCGCCGGGCCCGGCGCCCTGGATGACTGAAATTCGGAGACATGGATGAGCCCGATACCCATCGCCGGCCCGGCCGTCGAGCCCGTCTCGCTGGCCGAGATGAAGACGTATCTGCGTCTCGACACCTCGGATGAGGACGCGGTCGTCGCCAGCCTGATCGTGGCCGCGCGGCACACGCTCGAGCTGGCTACCCGGCGCGCCTTCGTCGCGCAGACCTGGCGGGTCCGGCTCGATCGCTGGCCGGAGGGCAGGGCGGTCCCGCTGCCTTTCGCACCCGTCATGTCGATCGTGTCCGTCCGCGTGACGCCGAGCGGCGGGTCGCCGGCGACGATCGCGCCGGGCTCGTACCGGCTCGACACGGCGCACGAGCCGCCGAGGCTGATCGTGGATGACAGCGCGCCGGAGGCGGGCGGCCAGGGCGAAAGCGTCGAGATCGACGCGAGCTTCGGCTTCGGGCCCGCGCCGGCCGACGTGCCTGCGCCGCTTCGGCTCGCAATCCAGCGTCTGGCGGCACGCTGGTTCGAGCGGCGCGGCGACGAGGACGGGGAGGCGGACATCCTGCCGGGCGATGTCCGCGCGCTCGTCTGGCCGTTCATCCGCCGGAGGATCGCGTGATGGCGGCCCGGCGCAGGCCGATCGGCCGGAGGAGCCGCCGCTTCACGCTGGAACTCGCGCTCGAGAGCCCTGACGGGTTCGGCGGCGTGATCCGCACCTGGCAGCCCGGGCCGCTTCTCTGGGGCTCGATCGAGCATCTTTCGACTCGTGACCGCCTGGAGGCCGACAAGGCGGAGGCCGCCGTGACCCACCGGGTGACGCTGCGGCACCGCGAGGGTGTGAGCGACACGATGCGTCTTCTGCTCGGGCCGCGCCGCTTCCGGATCCGGAGCGCGGCGGATCCGGACGGGACCCGCCGCGAACTCGTCTGCCTGGTGGAGGAATTGCGGCCATGACCTCGCCGATTCTCCCCTTGCGCGCCGCCATCCTCGCGCGCTGTGCGGCCGACGCCGTACTGGCCGATCTTCTCGGCGGAACGGCTGCCATCCATGACGAGCCGCCGCCCGGCGCCGTGCCGGTCTATGCCGTATTCGGCGAGGCGGAGGCCCGTGATGCCTCCACGTCGACCGAGCGGGCGCACGAGCAGGATCTCGCCATTCGCATCTGGGCCCGGCCCGGCAGCGCCGCCTCGGCCCTCGCGGTCGCCGAGCGCCTGGCCGAACTCCTCGACGATGCGGACCTGACGCTCGCCGGCCACCGTCTCGTCCGGCTCGCCATGGTCGCGGTGGAAACCGGCCGGGAAGGCCGGAGCAACCTCGCCCGCGCCGTGCTGCGGCTCCGGGCCGTCACCGAGATCGTCTGACCTGCTCCCACTGGAGGGATCTTATGGCTGCTCAAAAGGGCAAGGACCTGCTCATCAAGCTCGACGACGGAGCGGGCGGGTTCACGACCGTCGCCGGGCTCAGGACGCGGCAACTCGCATTCAACGCAGAGATCGTGGACGTGACGAACGCCGATTCGGCCGGGCGCTGGCGCGAGCTTCTCGCCGGGGCCGGCATGCGGCGCGCCTCGATCGCCGGCGCCGGCGTGTTCCGCGATGCGGCGTCGGATGCCCGCATTCGGACGCTGTTCTTCGACGGGACGAGCCCGACGCTGCAGATCGTCGTGCCGGATTTCGGCACCATCCAGGGGCCTTTCCAGATCACCGGGCTCGAATATCGCGGCGATCATGCGGGCGAGGTCACGTTCGACATGGCGCTCGAATCGGCCGGTGCGCTCGCCTTCACGGCGCTCTGAGATGGCGAACCGGAGACGCGGCGAGATCGCCGCCACCATCGCGGGCCGCTCCTACACGCTCTGCCTCACGCTCGGCGCTCTCGCCGAACTGGAAAATGCCTTCGCCGTGGAGGACCTGTCGGCGCTAGGGCGCCGGTTCGGCAGCGGCCGCCTGTCGGCGGATGACCTCGTGAAGCTCCTCGGCACCGGGCTACGCGGCGGCGGGCAGCCGGTCGGCGACGACGAGATCCGCTCCTGGCCGGGCGCCTGCCTGCCCGAGATCTCGACCGCATTGGCTGAGCTGCTTGCCGCGACCTTCGGAGACCCGCCCGCAAACCCTCCCGGGCCGCAGGGGACCTGAATGCGGCGCTGCATCCGCAATCCTTCCCTTGGGACGACGCGATGCACGCCGCCTTCGGCATCCTGCGGTGGAATCCCGACATTTTCTGGCGCGCGACGCCGCGCGAGCTGGCGCTCGCCCTCGCGCCGCGGGGCCGTCGCGAGCCCCTGAACGAGAGCGATCTCGGCGAGCTGATGCAGCTCTTTCCCGACACCTGACGAGGAGGCGAGCTTGGCAGAGGCAGACGACAATGGGCGCGCCCTCGCAGAGAATGGGCGGCAACTCGAGACCCTCGACAGGCTGTCGAGAAGCTTCGGGCAATCCCTCACGGGCGCGCTCTCGGCCGGCACGACGGGTGGCCGGCAGCTGTCCGGCGTGCTCGACGGCATCGGCTCCAAACTGGCGAGCTCGCTTGGACGAGGTGCCGTCTCGACGCTGCAGACCGCGCTGACCAGCGGCCTGCAAAGCGCCGCCCAGGCGCTGACCGCGGCTGCCGCGTCGGCGAGCTTCGGCGGCGGTCTGTCCATGTTCGCGAAAGGCGGCGTGCTGTCCGGCAGCTCGGTCGTGCCGTTCGCGTCCGGCGGTGTCGTGGCCTCGCCGACCTATTTCCCGATGGGACGCGGGCTCGGGCTCATGGGCGAGGCGGGCGCGGAAGCCGTGATGCCGCTCGCCCGCGGGCCCGACGGCAAGCTCGGCGTTCGGGCCGGAGGCGGCGAAGCGGCCAGCGTCACGGTCAACATCGCCACGCCCGATCTCGACTCGTTCCGGCGCTCCGAGGCGCAGGTCTCGGCCGCGCTTGCCCGGGCCGTCGCCCGCGGCCGCCGCGCATCGTGAGGATCCCATGCCGTCCGACTTCCACGAGGTTCTGTTCCCGCTCGACGTGGCGCTCGGCTCGCGCGGCGGACCTGTGCGCAAGACCGAGATCGTGACGCTCGCGTCCGGCCGGGAGCACCGGAACGGGCGCTGGGCGAATTCGCGCCGGCGCTACGATGCCGGGCTCGGCGTCAGGAGCGTCGATGCGCTGCATGCCGTCCTGGCGTTCTTCGAGGAGCGGCGCGGCCGGCTCTACGGCTTCCGCTTCCACGATCGCGTGGACTGCACGTCCTGCGCGCCGTCCGGTGTCCCTGCTCCGAGCGACATGCCGATCGGGACTGGAGACGGCGCGACTACATCATTCCAGCTGATACAGAAGTATGGCTCCGGCTTTGCTCCCTATCAGCGGCCGATCAGCAAGCCGGTCGCGGGCAGCGTTCGCATCGCGCGCGGCGGGACCGAAATGGTGCTGGGTGCGGGCG
>CAXUKK010000353.1:0-3439 GCA_964251455.1 uncultured Enterovirga sp. | reverse complement strand
CGTCAAGGCGGCGGCTGCGAGATCCGGATCGCGGTCCCCAATCTCCGTTTCCCACTCGGACCGGTCGAAAAGGCCGATCCCGGCTCCGCTGCCGCTTTCCTTGATCGTCTGCACGTGGTGGCCATCCGCCGAGCGGACGCGCAGGCTCAAGCCCTTTCGGCGGAGATGGTGATCCGAGGTGTCGAAATAGACGGACGCGAGACGCTGTTTAACGCCGGCTGTGCCGAGCCGGCGCAGCCCCCGGGACTTGAGGGCTGCCAGCTGGCGCGGGCCGACCTCGAGCTTCAGTTCCAACTCACGCGGTTCGGACATGGTGCACGCCTAACGGCCGGAGCCTAACATGCGGTTCCCGGGAGGGGTCAATTCCCGACAAGACTCAGGCCCGCCAAGGCGTGCGCTCGCGCCCAGGCTATGCGGGTTCGAACGAGGAACGTCGCCCGAGCGGGGCGATATGCGCGAGGAACTCGCGGGCGCTCCGGTCCCAGCCCTTCTTCAGCGCTAGGTCGCGGCACCGCTGGCGCGGGATGTCGAGCGCCGCGAGCGTGGCGGCCCTGAGATCCGCGTCGAGGATTCCGACCTTCTCCCCCGCGAGCACATCCTTCGGACCGGCGACCGGAAAAGCCGCGACCGGCAATCCCGAAGCCAGCGCCTCCAGGATGACGATGCCGTAGGTGTCCGTGAGGCTCGGAAACACGAACACGTCGGCCGAGGCGTAGATGCGGGCGAGCGCTTCGCCAGTCTTCAGGCCCATGAAGACGGCGTCCGGAAAGGCCGATTGCAGCGCCGCCCGGTCCGGCCCGTCCCCCACCACCACCTTGGTGCCGGGCAGGTCGAGCGACAGGAAGGCGGCGACGTTCTTCTCGACCGCGAGGCGGCCGACAAACAGCGAGATCGGTCGGGGCAGATCCAGGACGGAGGGTTGCGGCCGAAACAGCCCCGTGTCCACGCCGCGTGTCCAAAGCTTCAGCCGCCCGAAGCCGCGCTCGGCAAGCTCGCCGGCAAGGCTCTCAGTGGAGACCATCGTGGCGGCGCCCGCGTTGTGGAAGCGGCGGAGCCACGCATACGTCCAGGCGAGCGGAACGGGCGCGCGGGCGCGCAGATATTCCGGAAAGCGGGTGTGATAGCTCGTCGTGAAAGCATGCCCCGCAGACAGGCAATAGCGCCGGGCGGCGAGCCCCACGGGGCCCTCGGTCGCGATATGGACCGCATCGAACCGGCCCGCTGCCACGCATCGAGCGACGTGCCCGGCCCGTGCCCAGGCGAGCATGATCTCCGGATAGGTCGGTAACGGCACGGCCCTGAAGCCGGCAGGCGTCAGGAAGGTCGTTTCGACTCCAAGCTTCTCGAGTGAGGCGGCCGTCTGCTCCAGCGAGCGCACGACCCCGTTCACCTGGGGTGCCGCCGCATCCGTGGCGACGAGGAGGCGCATCAGGCGGCGGCGGCTCGCACGGGCGCGAGTTCCGGAACGGCCTGCCGGGGCGCGGTCGCCGTCCAGCGGATCAGCTCGAACGTGCCGTCATAGGTCTCGGCCAGGGCCGTGCAGCTTTCGACCCAGTCGCCGCAATTCATGTAGCGGATGCCGAGCTTGTCGTGGATGGCCGCGTGGTGGATGTGGCCGCAGATGATGCCGTCGACGCCGTGCCGCTTCGCCTCGTTCACGAGCGCGGCCTCGTAATCGCCGATGAAGCTCACCGCGTTCTTCACCTTGAGCTTCGCCCACTGGGACAGCGACCAGTAGGTCAGGCCGAGATGCCGGCGTAGAAGGTTGATGTAGCTCGAAATGGAGAGCGCGGCCTCGTACGCCCAGTCGCCCAGATAGGCGAGCCATTTGGCATGGCGCACGACGGCGTCGAAATCGTCGCCGTGGACCACGAGATAGCGGCGTCCATCGGGACCCTCGTGGATGGCGTGCGACGCCACCTCGACCCCGCCGAAATGCGTGCCAAGATAGTCTTTCAGGAACTCGTCGTGATTGCCCGGAATGTAGACGACCCGAACGTGCTTGCGGACTTTCCGCAGCAGCTTCTGGACGACGTCGTTGTGCTCCTGCGGCCAGTACCAGCCCTGTTTCATGCGCCAGCCGTCGACGATGTCGCCGACCAGATAAATGGTGTCGCTTTCGACCTCGCGGAGGAAGTCGAGGAGCAGTCCGCTTTGGCACCCGCGCGTTCCGAGATGAACGTCCGAGATGAAGATTGTGCGGTACCGGCGGTCTTGAGCCTGCACGTCTCGCCCTCTGATTCGGGGGATCGGTGAGGATGGGTCTGACATTCGCGGATTGCGGGCATGTGACAGGCGTTGCGGCCGGATCGCCCGCCGGTCCCGCCTGGGCTATCGTCGATCCCGGCGATGGAGGAACACGGGATGGCGAAGACGAAGCCCGGGCGCGAGGCGAAGGAGCGCGGCGGCAGGCTGACGAAGAAGCCGGAGGTCGGCGAGCGCCCGGTGCCGCAGCGGGACGAGCGCGCGATGGCGCTGGATCTTCCCGGCGCCGAGCTC
This sequence comes from uncultured Enterovirga sp., assembly GCA_964251455.1. Taxonomy (GTDB): domain Bacteria; phylum Pseudomonadota; class Alphaproteobacteria; order Rhizobiales; family Beijerinckiaceae; genus Enterovirga. The sequence continues at coordinate 940 of CAXUKK010000353.1, read as the reverse complement.
TCGCCCGAGAATGCGGCCTATTTCGCCAAATGCGAGGAGAAGATCGGCTTCGTGCCGAACGTGCTCGCGTCCTATGCGCACGACGACGCGAAGCTCTCGGCCTTCGCGGCCCTGTACAACGACCTGATGCTCGCCCCGTCCGGCCTGTCGAAGCTCGAGCGCGAGATGATCGCCGTCGCGGTTTCGAGCCAGAACCGCTGCTATTACTGCCTGACAGCGCATGGCGCGGCGGTGCGGCAGCTCTCGGGCGACCCGGCGCTCGGCGAACTCATGGTGATGAACTACCGCGCCGCGACCCTTTCGCCACGGCATCGGGCGATGCTGGATTTCGCCGTGAAGCTGACGGACACGCCATGGGCGGTCGAGGAGGCGGATCGCGCGGCCCTGCGGGCGGCCGGCTTCGGCGAGCGCGATCTGTGGGACATCGGCGCCGTCGCGTCCTTCTTCAACATGTCGAACCGGATGGCGTCCGCGGTCGATATGCGGCCGAACCCCGAATACCACGGCCAGGCACGCTGACCGGGTAAAGTACGTTCATTGCCTGGTATTTCATTCCGAAGCCACAACCCCTATGTGAAATTCGCTCGAGGGGCTTCCATGTTCAAAACTCTGCTTGCCGCGACCGCCGCGACCGTCCTGGCGGCGTCGGGCGCGATCGCACAGCCCGTGACGGCGCGAGTTGGCGTGATCCCGATCGTCGGGGCCTCGCCGATCTTCGTGGCCGACGGGAAGGGCTGGGCCAAGGAGGCCGGCCTGGAGCTGAAGTTCACGACCTTCGAGTCGGGCCCGAACATGATCCAGGCGCTCGCCTCGGGCACGATCGACGTCTACGTAGCGGGCGTGATGCCGCTCGCGGTCGCCCGCGCCAAGGGGATCCAGTCGAAGGTCGTCACGGCCACGGCGGTCGAGGAGATGGTCTTCGTCGCCGGGCCGAAACTCG
>CAXUKK010000352.1:0-3439 GCA_964251455.1 uncultured Enterovirga sp. | reverse complement strand
GAGTTCGACCTCGTGAAGGCGCGCATCGACGCGATGGCGGAGGCGGTGTTCCGGGAGATGGGCGCTTCCGTCGAGTACCAAGTCGGTACGATGATCGAACTGCCGCGCGCCTGCCTCGTCGCAGGCGAGATCGCGGAGACAGCCGAGTTTTTCTCCTTCGGGACGAACGACCTCACTCAGACGGCGCTCGGCATCTCGCGCGACGACGCGGCCACCTTCCTCGGCCCCTACACGCAGAAGGGTATCCTGCCCTCCGATCCCTTCGTCACGATCGACCAGGAGGGTGTGGGCGAACTCGTGCGTATCGGCGTCGAGCGGGGCAGGGCGGTACGCAAGGATCTCAAGCTCGGGATTTGCGGCGAACATGGCGGCGATCCGGCGTCGGTGCGTTTCTGCGACGAGATCGGTCTGGATTACGTGTCCTGCTCGCCGTACCGCGTGCCGATCGCTCGCCTTGCGGCAGCACAGGCCGCCATCGGCGGTAAGGTGGCGAGCACCGCGTGAGGGTGAAGGCTTGTTTACTCGGGCGCAGCGATCTTGACCGTTCCCTCTAACGAACGGCTTCACGCCGGCCAGCCGGGTTAGTATTCGATCCGTCTTGGCTCATCCCGTTTGCGGCCTGGGGACATGCGGATTACAAGGTGCCTTCTCGTCGTCGAAATGCTCATCAGCGTAGGAGCCCGCGCTGAGGACGCAGCCACGGATCGCGCCGAGATGGACCTCGCGGCGGGGCGCGTAATGTTTCAGAACTCTCCCTTGTCCGATCGAATCGTCGAAATTCGGCCGGTCGTCGTGCAGGGGGCAATCGAGCCTGCGCCGGACTTGAACCGCCGCGCGATCCGAGTTGTGCTTCCTTCGCCGTACCAGCGGCGCTGAAGGCGCGGCAATTACCGCGCCTAGGCTCACATGTGTTCGGTTTTCGCGTATGCTCAGGCGAGCATCGGGGGACAGCGTTGGACGCGGATATCAGAGTGGAAGTTGTGTCGCAGGTCGACGAGGGCACGAACCTGCGCCGGTTCGGGTGGGTGCTGTACTCGACGAATGATCACCCGCTGCCATCTTCCAGCACCTACGCCACTAAGCGTGAGGCGACGAAGGAGGCGCAGGTTGCGCTGGAGCGCGCGAAGAAGCGAGGTCGGCTACGGTGAGCGCATGCGTGCGGCTGCCGGTCCGGGAGGAGGTAGCGTGAGCGAACACACCAAGAGCGCCAGAGCGAAAGCCGACGCCGAGTTTGAGAAGGTGCAAACCCAGGCGCGTGAGCGTGAAAAGGTGCGCGACACGCGCGACGAGGCCGCGCAGGCTCGGGACGACAATATCGCGCGGTTGAAGGCTCAGCGCCTGGCGCGGGATGCGGCGGGATCGAGCAGCTAAATAAGCGCCCGGGCGGGCTATTCCCCTGTCTTCGACAGCGAGCGCCTCGGCATCTCTGGCGGATACTTTCCCCTTGCCTGAAAGAAATCCTCTGGAGATCTAGCTCGCTCCATCCGAACGACTCGGAACGGCCGAAGGAGCCGAGGACACCGTCGACTGGATTGACCTGAGCCGGCGACGTTCGAAGCCGAGGTCCGGAGGCACGATCGATCCGGAAATCGCCCAGGTGATTCGTTCGCTGCGTTACCTTTCAGGCGTGCTGGTCATCGGGCGGAGAGCGGCGGACCGCGGGTAGAGCCGCAGCCGCGGCTTCTCCGAACCAGACCGTGACGACATGGCAACCGCTCTCGTCGAAGACCTCGAAGGAGGCTCGTCGCCAATCGAGCGGTGAGCCTCTCACGATGTCCTTGACGGATGCGATCGCGTGCTCTTCTGCCGATTGCGCATCGGGCAGATCGTCCCCGTAATCATCCGTGATTTCGACGCCGTCTGCCGAGCGGAGGTGGAAGAAGAAGCGTGCCATGGGGATAGTTCTGGCACTCTCCTGCTGAGCTAACAATTGTTATTCGAGATCGGTCTTCGATCGCACGATAGGCGCGGAGCGGCGACGGAAGACAAGAAGGGCCGGTGCTGTCTCGCGCCCGGTCCTTCCATCCCGGCTCTCCGCGTCAGAGCGCGAAGCGCTCGCGGATATAGTTTTCAAGATAGGCGAGGTCCTCCTTGGACTCCATCGCCCGCGTCTCGGCCGCGAAGATGCGGTCGTCGGCTTCCTTGAGCAGCGCGGTCGCATGCGCGATCTCTTCGCTGGTACGCTGCTCGGCGGTGGCCGCCCGCTGCTCGTGCCGCTTTGCCTCATCGCGGGCGGAGCGAATCTGCGCGTCGGCATCGGCCAGCTTCTCGGCCGCGCGCTCGGTCACGGCGTTCAGGCGCTCCTCCGCAGTCCGGGCGCGCTCTTGAAGTGCCTGGATCTGCTGCTCGGCCTGGTTCAGCTGTTCCGCAGTTCGGTCGGCAAGGTTGCGCGCGTGCTCCTCGGCGTAGGCGGCACGCTCCTGTGCGTTCTTGATAAGATCTGCCGCCTTCACCACCGCATCGAGCGCAGCCGATAGTTCCGGCTTCTGCTGCGGCGCCACACCTGGGAAGGCGCGTTGCGGGAAGGGTGCCCGGACGACGTTCTCGGAGACCTGGGCCGGCGCAGGCCTGCGGCTTTGCGGAACCGACAACTGGCGGAGTTGGTCGCCGAGTTCGTCGGTCCAAAGCGTCTTCAGTGCATTCTGCATCCGAGCCTCCTGCCATGCCCCACGCGCGTGCGAGGCAGCTTGTTAAGACCGACATGTAAATAGACATGGTTAACGAAACGTTTACGCCACGCTTCACACGGTCTCGGCGGAGCTTGTTGCCTTGTTACTCGCGAATCTCTTGCGCGGACCTCCGGACAGAGGATCAGCTCGCCTGGAATCCGTCAATCTGGCGAGATCATGGCGAGGGCGTATCTCACGGGGGATGCACGGCTTTAACCGGGCATCAACCATGACCCTTCAGTCTGCCCCGATCGCTTCGACGAGGGTCCAGGTGGAAATAGTTCTGATCGTTGCCGCCGCCAGTGGCCTGCTCGGGTGCTTCGCGTCGGTCGCCCGCCTCGATCTCGGCAAGTCGAAGCACCAGCTCCGGCACCCCGGCCAGCGCATCGCACTGCGCTGACCCGGAGTTAATCGATCACGATCCGCGGAGCCGCACGCCGGCCCGCTTCTCCCTGAAGTTCGGCCCATAGCTTCTGCGCTACGTCCATGAAGGCGCGCGCATGCGCCGCTCCGGGCTCTGTCACCACGATGGGCCGGCCGGCATCCGAGGTCTCCCGGATCTCCATGTTGAGCGGGATCTCGCCAAGGAAGGGCACCCCGAGCCGCTCCGCCTCACGCCTCGCGCCTCCGTGACCGAAGATGTGCGATTCGGTCCCGCAATGCGGGCACACGAAGGTCGCCATGTTCTCGACGACGCCGAGGATCGGGATTTCGACCTTTTGAAACATTGCGACGCCGCGCCGGGCGTCGATCAGCGCCAGGTCCTGGGG
>CAXUKK010000351.1:1858-3452 GCA_964251455.1 uncultured Enterovirga sp. | reverse complement strand
TGATCCGGACCGTCTCGTTGCGGAGTTCGTTCCGGATGAACCCGACGAGGTCGAGACCCGCGGTCTCCGTCTCCATCACGACGTCCAGCAGCACGACCGCGATGTCAGGATGACTGGCGAGAAGTTCGCGGCCCTCCCGGGCGGAATGCGCGGACAGGATTTCGAGCCCCTGGCCGCCAAGCTTGTAGTCGTAGAGCGCGAAGCGGGTGCCCTCGTGCACCGCAGGATCGTCGTCGATCACCGCCACCTTCCACGGCGGCATCATCTCGCCGGAGGAGACCGGCTCGGCATCCTCGACAAGAAACGAGACGAGTTCGTCAGCGTCAGACATGCCCGGCCTCCACCCGCACGCTCTGGCTCCGCGTCGCGTCGCCGGGTGCGACGAGCGGGAGCACCATCAGGAAGGTTGTTCCCAGCCCCGGGCTCGAGGACAGGATGATCCTGCCGCCGAGGCGGGCGGTTACGAGGTTGTACACGATGTGCAATCCCAGACCCGTCCCGCCGGAGCCGCGGCGCGTGGTGAAGAACGGATCGAAGGCGCAGCGCTGCACGTCTTCCGTCATGCCGTGCCCGTCGTCGCGGAACAGGATCTCGACCTCATGGCCCGCGCGGCGCCGGGTGGAGACCGAGATCGTGCCGCCGCCGCGCCCATCGAAGCCGTGGTGCAAGGCATTGAGGAACAGGTTCGTCAAGATCTGCCCGAGCGGACCCGGATAGGAATCCATCTGTATGCCCGCCGACATCTCGACGGAGAGCGTCACATCGGCGGTCTTCAGCGTCGGCCTCAGGCTCGCAAGGATCTGCTCCAAGGCCGGGCCCAGATCAAAGACGCGCCGCTCGGCTTGGCTACGGTCCACCGCCACCTGCTTGAACGCCTGGACGAGCTCACCCGCCCGCATCAGGTTCGAGACGAGCTGGTTTGCGGCCGTCGCTGTCGATCGCGTGAACTCCTCCAGCCGGGAACGCCTGATCTGACCGGAAGCGATTTCATTCGCAAAGTCGTCCGATCGACGAGCGAGCGCCGAGGCCACGGTCAGGCTGATCCCGACCGGGTTGTTCACCTCGTGGGCGACGCCCGCAACGAGCCCTCCGAGGGCCGCGAGTTTCTCGGCCTCGATGAGGCTCGTCTGTGTCTCGCGAAGCTCGTTCAAGGCTGCTTCGGCGCTTTCCTTCGCCTGCCGTAGATCCTCCTCGCCGCGCCGTTTGGCGATAGCGTTCTCCCGGAACACATCCACCGCGCGCGCCATCTCGCCGATCTCGTCCCGGGCTGTCAGGCCTGTTACCCGACGGTCGTAATTGCCCGACGTGATTGCGATCATCGCGCCTTTCAGGTCCGCGAGCGGTTCGCTTATGCTTTTCGCGATCTGAACGCCCATGAGCACGACGAGGACGACGAAGGCGAGCGCCAGCACGCTGAGCCGTACGGCGACATCCTCGAGCGTCTGGTCGAACCTTCGCTGTGCCGATTGCTCCAGCGCGTTGATGCCGTTCGAGAGCCTGTCGATGGCCGCCGACATCGCGGCAGCATTCTCGTCGATTGCCTCGCGCAGAAGCTGGGCCTGGCGGGCGAACTCCTCCTGCAATTCATCGACGC
>CAXUKK010000351.1:0-1848 GCA_964251455.1 uncultured Enterovirga sp. | reverse complement strand
GCGTTGGATCTCGTCTCCGCCGGAGAGATCGGCCATGACCGGGGCAGTCCGCTTGATCACCTTGGCGTAAGACTTCGCCTCGCGGGCTGCAGCGACCGAGTTCGACAGGTAGAAGGCGTTCGCGGCCAGCACCATCGCGTTGTACGCCTCCCGCGACTTGCTGAGCGCGGGCCAGATCAGCGACGCGGGATCGCTCGTCGCGTTGGTCACGAGAGCATACAGGCTGGCCATCTCGCGCGACGCCCTCAGCACCTTGTTCTCGTAGGTGAGCGAGATGGCATCGCGGGTATCGCGGAGCTGGTCGAACCCCGCGACGAAGCGTTCGGTGATCCCCGCCAGGGGCCGGCTTGGCTCGGCCAGCAACGGGTCGAGGCGAGCCTGTACCCGCAACTGGCTTATGAGGGTCTCGCGGAGGTCGATGATCCTGGCGTGAACGTTGGGATCGCTCTGCGCGAAATAGCGATGGATGAGGCTCTGGAGCCGCTCTGCGTCGCTTTCCAGCGAACGCAGGAACCGCTCCGACTGACGCACGCGGCGGAGGTCGGACCAGGCGTCCCCGAGCACCCGCGCTCCGTTCCAGATGAGCCCGAGCAGGAGGAGCGCAACCGCCGAATTGAAGACGGCGATGGCCAGGATCCGCCACCTGATCGGCGAGCGGCGCACCGCGCGGTCCAGCGCGGCGGAGGTGCGGCGCTCCGCCGGCCCATCGGGAGCAAACAGCTCAGGTCGCGCCAGCATCGGTCAACGAAGCGCGAGGATGCGCTCGGCAAGCGCGCGCATGGCGGGATCCGAAAGGTGCTTGTCGCGCACGGACTGCGTCGCGTCCTCGAATGCCTTCCGGTCGACATGCGTGATCACGGAGGTGCCGGCTGCGAGTTCCCGCATGCTGGTCTCGTATTCCTGCCAGCGCTCCCGCATGAAGCGGCTCGACTCGAGGGCAGCCTCCTTGAATAGCGCCTGGTCCTCGGGCGAGAGCGCATCCCAGGCCTTGACCGACATCACCAGGATCTCGGGGGCCATCACGTGTTCGGTCAGGGCGATGAAGCGCGCGGCCGAGTTGTGGCCAGTCGAGACGTACGAAGGCCAGTTGTTCTCAGCCCCGTCGACAAGCTTCATCTGGAGTGCCGCGAGAACCTGGCCGTAGGAGAGGGTGACAGGCTTGGCACCGAGGGCACGGATCAGGTCTTCCATCACCTCGGATTGCTGCACCCGGACCGTCAGCCCCTGCATGTCGGCCGGGCTGCGGATCGGCCGCACCTCGTTGTAGATCGACCGTGCGCCGGAGGCGTAGAAGGCGAGCCCGACCAGACCGGCCGGCCTGAAGCTCTGCAGTATCTCCTCGCCTATCGGACCCTGCAGCACCCGGTCGAGATGCTCCTGCGACCTGAACAGGAACGGGAGCACGAGTATCTGCGTCGTCGGTGCTAGATGCCCGAGCGGCGTGATGTTGACCCGGTTGATGTCGATGGCACCGACCCGCGTCTGCTCGATCGTGTCCTTCTCTTCGCCGAGCTGGCGCGAGTGGAAGACCTGGATCTTGTGGCGCCCGTCCGTTCTCTCACGCACGAGGCGGTCCATGTATTGAAGGGCACGCACGGTCGGATAATCCTCGACCTGGTTGTCCGCCGCGCGAAAGCTCCGCGCCGTCGCGGCCGTCGCGCAGACGCACGCGACCACCGCAAGCAGGACGATCCGAAACCTCTCCCGCCACCTCGCCAAGGTCTGTCCTTCCCGGGGACGATCCAACAACGATCCTATCCCGATCCCGGAGACGGACGCCAGCACAGAGCCGGGCACGGCCTGGCCGTTCGCAGCTCTACGGCTCGAGTGTTTCAGCCGAATTGCGCG
>CAXUKK010000350.1:0-3454 GCA_964251455.1 uncultured Enterovirga sp. | reverse complement strand
GTCGACAGCTGGTACGACTGGGCTGTGAAGCACAGCATGGTTGCCGGTTAGGCAGCACCCGCTGGATTGATGAAGGCCGGCGCGAGCCGGCCTTTTCGTGTCGAGGGGGTGGCCGGCGTCCTCTCGAACCCCGGGCAGTTGGCGTGGCAGTACGCTTGCCGCGGTGCTCTTCGGGTCGCTAATCGGGAAGGCGCGTGAGCCGCGGCCGCCAGATGCCGAGGACGACATTCGCGACCGCGACGGCGCCGAGGACCCACAGCGTGTTTCGCTCCGCATCGAGCGATTGAGCGAGCGTCGCAGGGTCGACGCGGCCAGCCAGTGCGCCTGCGCTCTGCTCCGCTTCCTCCTGAAACGGCCCCAGAATGTTGATGAGGCCTCCCTCGAAGACGAGCACGCCCGTCGCCAGCTTCACCCAGGCCCAGCCGGCGTTGTGATAGGCGCGGTTCAGGCCGATCGCCAGAAGCCCGGCAACGAGCGTTACCCCGAGGGAGGGGAAGAAGATCCATGTCGCGACCGCACCCATCGCGCGGCGCATGGCGGCGTATTCGACGAGCGCACTGGGCGGCGGCGTGACGCTCAACATCGCGAGCAGGCAGCCCATCGATCCCAGGAGGCCGATCGCGCCCAGCGTGTGGAGGAATTTCAGGGAGCGTCGCACGGCGTCATAACCAGCGCGGGACCTTGTCCGGCTTCGCACTCAGCCGATCGGGTCGGCAGGGCGAGCAAGACGCGCCCGCAGACATTTTCGTTCGCGAGCACGGGTTGAGCGCGGACGCCCCCTCCGCGGGCGCCTCAAGTCTGACCTCGATCAGGCCGCCTGGGCGACCCGAAGCTCGCTCCAGATGGCCGAGAGGGCGCCGACCAGGTGTTCGATGTCGGCGTCGCTGTGCATGGGCGACGGCGTGATCCGCAACCGCTCCGTTCCCTTGGGAACGGTCGGATAGTTGATCGGCTGCACGTAGATCCCGTAGGCCGACATTAGCACGTCGCAGATGCCTTTGCAGAGGACGGGATCGCCCACCATCACCGGGACGATGTGGCTGTCGTTGGCGAGGTGAGGAATGCCGGCCCGATCGAGGCCGCGCCGCACAGCCGCGACGCGATCGCGCTGCGCGTCGCGCTCGGCAGAGCTCGCCTTGAGGTAGCGAACCGAGGCGAGCGCGCCGGCCGCCACGGCCGGCGGCAATGCCGTGGTGAAGATGAAGCCCGACGCGAAGGAGCGCACGAAATCGCACAAGGCGAACGAAGCCGCGATATAGCCGCCGACGACGCCGAAGCCCTTTGCCAGCGTGCCCTCGATCACCGTCAGCCGGTGCGCAAGGTCCTCCCGGTCCGATATGCCGCCGCCACGCGGGCCGTAGAGCCCGACCGCGTGCACCTCGTCGAGGTAGGTCATGGCGCCGTGCTGCTCGGCCACGTCACAGAACTCGCCGATCGGCGCGATGTCGCCGTCCATCGAGTAGACGGACTCGAAGGCGACGAGCTTCGGCCGGGCCGGGTCGACCGCCGCGAGTTTGCGGGCCAGGTCCTCGGGATCGTTATGGGCGAAGATCTGCGTCTCGGCCCGGCTGTGCCGGATCCCCTCGATCATGGAGGCGTGGTTCAGGGCGTCCGAGAGCACGAGGCAGCCCGGCATGCGGGAGGCGAGTGTCGACAGGGTCGCCCAGTTGGAGACGTAGCCCGAGGTGAACAGGAGGGCCGCATCCTTGCCGTGCAGATCGGCGAGTTCGCGTTCCAGGAGCACATGCGTGTTGTTGGTGCCCGAGATATTGCGGGTCCCGCCCGCGCCCGCTCCGCAGCGATCGAGCGCCTCGTGCATCGCCTCGATCACGAGCGGATGCTGACCCATTCCCAGGTAATCGTTCGAGCACCAGACCGTGACCGGATGCTGCCCTTCATCGCCCCGGTGCGTGGCCTGCGGAAACGAGCCCGCGTTGCGCTCGAGATTGGCGAAGCTCCGATAGTTGCCCGCCCGGCGAAGACCGTCGAGGTGCCTGGTGAAGAAAGCTTCGTAATTCATGGCAACCTCTCTGGCCTATTCCGTCCGGACCGCGGCGATTCGCGGCTCGGTCCTCGTTCCTTGTGAGATCGGTCTTGCCGCGACCCCGGCGAGCCGGCTCCCGGCAAGCGGCTCGAGCCGAATGACCTTTGCGCCGTTCACGCGGTCCGGTCCGGCCGGAGCGGCTTCGACTTCGGCTCGTCGCTCCCGCGATGCGAGTCCCCAGGTCCAGAGCGCCTCGACCGGCAGCGGCAGAACCAGGAACCAGTGCTCCAGGAGCCCGAGCGCGACGAGCGTCGCGATCAGGACGAGCGGCGTCGCGGCCACCTCGTCGAGCCCGGCGATGCCTTGCACCAGAAGAACCAGCGCAACCGTGGACATGCTGACGGAGAGCGGGAAGAGCAGGTTCATCGGGGCCCGGCCGAAGAAGCTTTTGAGATACGCAAGATGGGCCGGCAGGAAGTTCTCGGTCAGGTTGGGCACGCCGAGAAAGACGTTCAGCTTGGCGCTGATCCGCATGGCGAAGAGGACGCCGTAGGTCCAGGGGCCGACCTGATTCAGGGCACCGGCCGAGCAGGCGACGACGGCCAGTCCCGAGGCCGCCAGCGCGAGTTCGTGATGGATGATGGCCCGGATCGCGAAGCCCGTCCGGGCCCAGCCTCGCATTCCGGCCGGGCATTCCGACCGCCAGGGCCCGGTGATCCAGCCTGACAGGAACGCGATCTCCTGAGCCCCCCAGACCCCAATCGCAGCCGAGAAGGCCACGTAGGTGCCGAGGAGACCGACATCCTGGCGAACGGCCGCAAGCGCGGCCAGCGATCCTGCGAGAAGGATCGCGGCGCCGGCGAGCGTCGAACGCGACCGTGCGCCTGTGAGGCCTATGACGTAGAGGACGATTCCGGTGGAAGCCCACCAGATGAGGAGCCCGTAGCCGATGGGAAGGAGGATATCGGACAACGGACCGGTCCCGATCACCAGGCCGGGACGAGGCGCGCATCGACGGGGAGCGCGTTCGGCTTTGCCGGAATGGCGTAGAGCCGAAGGAACGTGGCACCAGCCGCGAGACTGAGGCCTGCCCGCTTGAGACCGCCCAGGATCCCGCCCTGCCGCTTCGCGTCGGCAAGCCCGTCCGAGATCCGGGACAGGCGCTCGAGCGTCGGCAGGAAGGCCGGGTGATCGATGTCGATCGTCAGCGGGAAGACCTGCTGCGAGATCTCGGACGTGATCCGGAAGACCCGCATGTCGTAATCGGTCGGATCCATGCCGAGCGCCTTGTGGAAGGCGGGCCGCATGTGGTCGCGCACATACATCGTGGCGAAGACGGCGAGCAGGAAGAACTTGATCCAGAGCTTGTTGCGGCCCTGGAGCAGGGTCGGATCCGACCGCATCAGCAGGGCAAACGCCTCGCCGTGGCGGAACTCGTCGTTGCACCACTTCTCGAACCACTTGAAGATC
>CAXUKK010000349.1:0-3477 GCA_964251455.1 uncultured Enterovirga sp. | reverse complement strand
TCGACCCGGACCGGACCGGTGAAGGTAGCCTCCGGCCCCTTGAGCGACGGTCGCGACCCGTTTGGAAAGATCCTCATGGTGTCGCCAAGCGCCGGGCCTGCGAGCGTGGCCAGCGTCATCGCCGCGAACATTGCACTCTTCATGATCTTCTCCGTTCAGCCATCGAGGTTGGGGTGTTCCCGCGCCATCACGGCGCCGGGATTTTGGTCCAGGCTCAAGCCTCGGCCCGGTACTGCTCGTCGGTGACATGCTCGAGCCAGTCGACGGGAGAGCCGTCGAGCTTCTCCTGGACGGCGATGTGGCTCATGGCGACCGTCGCGGAGGCGCCGTGCCAGTGCTTCTCGCCAGGCTCGAACCAGACAACGTCGCCAGGCCGGATCTCCTCGACGGGCCCACCTTCGCGCTGCGCCCAGCCGAGCCCGGTCATGACGATCAGCGTCTGACCGAACGGGTGCGTGTGCCAGGCCGTGCGGGCGCCAGGCTCGAACGTGACGAGCGCACCCGCGACCCGCGCCGGATCAGGCGGGCTGAACAGCGGGTCGATGCGGACGGTCCCCGTGAACCAGTCGGCAGGCCCCCTGCCGGAGGGCTGCGAACCGCTTCGTCTGATGTCCATGACGGTGCCTCTTCAAGGGGAAGGAGCGTCCTCGACCCGGTCGCGGAGCGAGACGGTGCGTTCGGAGCGACAGCCGCCGTCCACCGGAACAGTGGCCGGTGAGGCCCGTCTAGGCCTCATTTCAGACGCTCGAGGCGCAGGGTCACGGGTCCGGGACGGTCGAAGATCGAGACGTCGCCCGTGACGCGACCGAGGTGGACGATGCCTGGAGGCGGAACGCGACCGTCCCGATAGTAGATGACGAAGTGGTCGGGACCCCAGAGCCCGAGTGTTCCGACGGCGAAGTCGAGCCGTCTCTCACCATCTGGCAGGGGCGCGGGCAGGTCGCCCGTCTTCTCCTGGCGGAGATGGTCCCGCATGCCGATCGAGAGCGGCACCATGCGCAGCAGAGCGCGCGAAGCCGCGCTGTCGTTCAACTCGGCCGTCACCTCGCCCCAGGCGGACGACAGGCGAATACGTTCCTGCGCCACGACGGGGCCGGCGGCTGCGACAGTGCTTCCAACGACAAGGCATGCGAGCTTCATCATCCGGCCCTCCCCAGGCCGGCGGAGGCGAAGCCGATGCCGAAACCGTTGGGCCGGGCCGCAGCAAACGCGGCCAGGGCGCATGAGACGAATGCGACGGCGCTGAACGTAAAGGTCATTGCGTATCCGCCCCGGTCGTAGAGCAGGCCGCCGAAGGCAGCTCCGCCTGTGATCGCCAGTTGCACCACGGCCACCATCAAGCCGCCGCCGGCCTCTGCCTCGTCCGGCAGCGCCCTGCTCAACCAGGTCCACCAGGCGACCGGGGCGGCCGTCCCGATCAGGCCCCAGAGCGCCAGCAGAGCGGTCGTCGCACCAACCGAGGACCCGAATGCGATGAAGCCAACGGCAAGGGCCGCCATGGCGAGGGGCATGGCGATGAGGCCCCCGTACAGCCGGTTCTGCAGGACGCGGCCGATCAGAACCGTCCCCAGCAGGCCGGAGACGCCCAGAACCAGGAGCAGCAGCGACAGCGTCGAGACATCGACGCGCGTCACCGTCTCCAGGAAGGGACGCAGGTATGTGAACAGGGCGAACTGGCCGAGGAAGAACAACGCAGCGGACGCCATGCCGAGCGGCACCTGCGGGCGGCGCAGCACGCGGAACGCAGCAAGCGCGTCCGAACGCTGCCGGTTCGCCATGGGCGGCAGACTGAGGAAAAGCCAGACGAGCGTGACGGCCGCAATGGGAACGACGCAGAAGAACGCCCCGCGCCAGCCGATATACTGGCCGAGGAAGCTGCCGAGCGGAGCCGCAACCGTCGTCGCGAGGGCATTGCCGCCGTTGAAAACGGCGAGCGCGCGTGGCACGTCGGTCGCCGGGACGAGGCGCATGGCCGTTGCGGCCGACATCGACCAGAAGCCTCCTATGACCATTCCGACGAGCGCCCGTCCGCCCATCAGCACCGTGAAGCTGGGAGCGAAGGCGACGACGAGCCCCGACAGCAGCATGAGGATGGTCAGCGAGAGCAGGACTCGCCGCCGGTCGATCCCTCGCGTGGCCGGGGCGATGAACAGGCTCGTCAGCACGGCGAATAGCCCAGAGACCGAGATGGCCTGCCCGGCTTGCCCCTCCGTGAGGTGAAGGTCGGCAGCGATCGGCGTGAGCAGGCTCACGGGCATGAACTCGGACGCGACCAGGGTGGAGGCGCAGAGCGTTAGGGCCAGGACGGCGGCCCAGGATGCCGTTGCCGGGGACGTGCTTTCTGCCAATTCTGCAATCGTAGGCGTCATTCTTGCGTCAACCGCGTCCGTCTGCCGGCTCCTCATCTAGCCGGCCCGAGCTCATGCGATTAGATGCTGAAAGCCACTTGAGGCTATCGATGTAGGTTATCAATGGTGCGCGAGAACGTCGGCGACCTCGTCGCCTTCCTGGCCGTCACCCGCACCGGCAGCTTCACGAAAGCGGCGGTCCAGCTTGGTGTCTCACAGCCGGCGCTGAGCCACGCCATCGGCCAGCTGGAGAAGCGGCTCGGGCTTCGTCTGCTCAGCCGCACGACGCGCAGCGTGTCCACGACCGACGCAGGCGAGAAGCTCTTGCGCACCATCGCGCCCCATATCGACGGGATCGAAGCCGGGATAGCGGCGCTGACCGAGTTGCGCGACAAGCCGGCTGGCACCGTCCGGGTCACGACCGGCGACCATCAGGCCGAGGCGGTCCTGATGCCCGCGTTGGCGAAGCTCCTGCCGGCCTATCCCGATCTGCGCGTCGAGATCAGCGTCAACCTCGGCTTCGTCGATATCGTGGCCGAACGGTTCGATGCCGGGATCCGCCTCGGGGAGACGATCGCCCAGGACATGGTGGCAGTCCGGATCGGGCCGGAGATGCGCATGGCCGTCGTGGGATCGCCAGCCTATCTCGCTGGCAGATCCACGCCCGCCACGCCCTACGACCTCGCCGCGCATAATTGCATCGGCATGCGGTATTCTGCCGGAGGCGGGGTTGGGCTGTGGGAGTTCGAGAAGGCCGGTCGTCCCGTCAACGTTCGCGTCGAGGGGCAACTGGTCGTCAACACCATCGCGCTCGTTCGCTCGGGCGCGCTCCGCGGTTCAGGCTTGGCGTACCTGCCCGAGGACTACGTGCAGGCGCAGGTCGAGTCCGGCGAGTTGGTCAGTGTACTGGGGGACTGGTGCGAGCCCTTCCCGGGTTACCACCTCTACTATCCGAGCCAGCGCCAGCCCACGCCGGCCTTCAGGGTCCTGGTCGAAGCGCTTCGCCGTCGCGCGTGACGGCAACGCGAGTCTTTCGTCCGTGCCGGGATGATGTGGTGCCGCAAGAGAGATTCGAACTCCCGACCCCCTCATTACGAATGAGGTGCTCTACCAGCTGAGCTATTGCGGC
>CAXUKK010000348.1:0-3477 GCA_964251455.1 uncultured Enterovirga sp. | reverse complement strand
CGAGGGGGAGGTGGACGATCTGAACTTGGCTGACGGCCGAGTGACGTCCTTGAGGCTGATCGGCGGCCGAGAAATCACGGCCGCCGCCGTGGTGCTGACGACCGGAACATTCCTCGGCGGATTGATTCATATCGGGGAGCTAAAGATCCCTGCCGGACGCTTCGGCGAGGGGCCGTCCCTTGGCCTTGCGCGAACTCTCGCCAGACTTAATCTCCCGCTGGGCCGTCTCAAGACCGGAACACCGCCGCGTCTCGATGGCCGTACGATCGATTGGTTAGGGGTCGAGCGCCAGCCAGCCGATGACGTGCCTGTGCCATTCTCGACCCTGACGACGGGCATTACCACTCCGCAGCTCGAGTGCGGTATCACGCGGACGAACCAGACAGTCCACGATCTGATCCGGGACAACCTGCACCGGGCTCCGATGTTCTCGGGCGACATCAAGGGCAGGGGACCTCGATACTGCCCATCCATCGAGGACAAGGTCGTGCGGTTCGGCGACCGCGAGGGTCACCAGATCTTTCTTGAGCCCGAGGGTCTCGACGACAGCACTGTCTATCCGAACGGCATATCGACCTCGCTCCCGGAGGACGTCCAGCGCGATATCTTGGCTGCAATACCCGGCCTCGAGCGGGTTCGCATGATGCGTCCGGGCTATGCCATCGAGTATGACTACGTCGACCCGCGGAGCCTTTCCGCAACCCTCGAGGTCAAACGCTTGCCGGGCCTGTTCCTGGCCGGCCAGATCAATGGCACGACCGGCTACGAAGAGGCGGCCGCACAGGGTATTTTAGCCGGCTTCAATGCAGCCCTGCGGGCTTCCGGCCGCAGGGACGGTATCAGCTTCGACCGGTCTGGCAGTTACATCGGCGTGCTTGTCGATGACCTCATCACGAGGGGCGTGAGCGAGCCGTATCGGATGTTCACCTCGCGCTCGGAGTTTCGGCTCAGCCTGAGGGCCGACAACGCCGACGAACGCCTGACCCCGATCGCCATGTCGCTGGGTGGCGTAGGTCCGGAGCGCCGGGATTGGTTCGCAGGGTGGCAGCGGGACTATGCTGCCTTGCGCTCCCGTCTTGCAGAACTCTCGCTCACCCCGAGCGCGGCAGCGCGGCACGGCCTGCACCTCAACCAGGACGGTCAGCGTCGCACGGCTTTTCAGCTCCTCTCGCATTCCGACATTACGCTTGGCAGGCTTGCCGAGATCTGGCCCGAACTCGGCGGCATGCCCTCGCGCTTGGCGGAGCGGGTCGAGACGGACGCCCGCTACGACGTGTACCTGGAGCGTCAGGCCCAGGATGTCGCGGCATTCCAGCGAGACGAGTCGTACGCGCTTTCCCCAGGCGTAGATTTCTCCTCCTTGGCTGGCCTGTCAGCCGAACTTCGCACCAAACTGGACCTCGTTCGGCCTGCAACGATCGGGCATGCGGCTCGCATCGAGGGGATGACTCCGGCGGCTCTGACGCTTCTGGCAGCCCACGCTAAGCAGGGCATCCGCAGCCTTGCGGGCCACAATGGCTGATAGAAGTATCCTCAGTCGCGACAAGATCCTGGCCGGCGTTTCACGTGAAACCCGAGCCAAGCTCGAGATCTACGAGGCCGAACTTCGCCGTTGGCAGCGGGTCAAGAATTTGGTGGGCGCAAGCACGCTCGACGAAATCTGGAATCGACACTTTGTCGACTCGCTTCAACTAACCGAACTGGCTGCAGGCGCGGTGTGGGCCGATCTCGGCTCCGGGGCGGGCTTTCCTGGCCTTGTCGTCGCGGTGGCGCGGGCGAATACGCGCGTGCACCTCGTCGAAAGCGACTCGCGCAAATGCGCGTTTCTCCGGCACGTAGCCCGCGCAACCGCTGCGCCCGCCCGAATCTGGGAAGGGCGGATCGAGGTCATGCTGCCGCAGCTCGATCCTGTGCCCACGGTCGTGACTGCGAGAGCGCTAGCCAGCTTGGACGAACTCCTCGGGCTTGCAGCTCCCCTGTTGATGAATGGTGCTGTCGGCCTCTTTCCCAAGGGCCGCGACTACCTATCGGAATTGACGAGGGCAGCCGAATCCTGGAGATTCGACGTGGATGCGATACCGAGCGCCGTTGATCCTGACGGGCGCATCCTCCGCATCCGTCGCTTCGGCGGTCGCATCAAGAGCCGGCCCACGGACCCAACGTGAACAGCATGTCTGCTGCCGGAACCTCCGCGTCCGGCGCACCTCGCGTCCTTGCGCTTGCCAATCAAAAGGGCGGCGTTGGAAAGACGACAACCGCTATCAACCTCGGGACCGCTCTTGCGGCGATCGGCGAGCGCGTCCTCGTGCTGGATCTCGACCCGCAGGGCAATGCCTCGACAGGCCTCGGCATCGACCGGAAGCGTCGCAACCCCTCCACTTATCACGTGCTCACGGGCGAGGCGGACCTGCGCAGCGTTCTCCAGGAGACCGCCGTCCCGAACCTCTTCGTAGCGCCCTCGACGATGGATCTTCTTGGCGTCGAGCTGGAGATTGCGAAAGAGCGAGATCGAGCGCAGCGCCTGCGTCGCGCAATCGCGGAGCTCACGCTGACATCGACGGACGCCAACCGCATCACCTACGTGCTGATCGACTGCCCTCCGTCATTGAACCTGCTGACCATCAATGCCCTTACGGCAGCAGACGCCGTCGTTGTTCCTCTGCAGTGCGAGTTCTTCGCGCTCGAAGGATTGAGCCAGCTGATCAAGACGGTCGAGCAGGTCCGGGCAAACCTCAACCCGCAGCTTTCGATCCACGGCGTCGTGCTCACGATGTTCGACCCGCGCAACAATCTGGCGAACCAAGTGGTTGCCGACGTGCGCGAGTTCATGGGCACAACCGTCTACGACACGGTGATCCCCCGCAATGTGCGGGTGTCGGAAGCGCCCTCGCACGGGAAGCCGGTGCTGCTCTACGACCTGCGCTGCGCCGGCAGCCAAGCCTATTTGAAGCTCGCCTCCGAGGTGATCCAGCGCGAGCGCGCGCTGCAGAATGCCGCGTGACGCCGGGAATGGAGACGGACACCGCCATGGCCGAGGAACTTGCACGCTCACGGCTCGGCCGCGGCCTAGCCGCCCTGATCGGCGAAGTCGACGAAGATCCGATTGTCGAGCGGGCTCGGGGCCAGCGTAAGGTCCCGATCGAGTTCCTGCGCCGCAACCCGCGCAACCCACGTACACAGTTCGACGAGATCGAGCTCGACGATCTGGCCGGCTCCATCCGTGAGCGCGGGATCATCCAGCCGATCGTGGTGCGGCCCCTTCAGAACCTGCCCGACGCCTACGAGATCATCGCGGGCGAGCGGCGCTGGCGCGCTGCGCAGCGGGCTGGCCTGCACGATGTACCCGTCGTCATCATCGAGGCGGACGACAAGACTGCGCTCGAACTCGCCATCATCGAGAACGTGCAGCGCGCCGATCTGAATGTGCTCGACGAGGCTGCCGGGTACGAAAGGCTGATCGCCGACCATGACTACACC
>CAXUKK010000347.1:0-3495 GCA_964251455.1 uncultured Enterovirga sp. | reverse complement strand
GGGTGAAGGACTTGCCGATGCCGCCCTTGCCGTAGATCGCGATGATCTGCGTCTCTTTCTTCGGCGGCGTGGTGACGACCGGATCCGGCTCGATCGCCGCTTCCGCCCGCAGCCGCCCGGCCACCGTGAATTGGGTCATGGCGTTCATGTGCGGCTCCAGTCGAGGACCATCTTGAGACAGGCCGGATCGTCGAAGGCCGTCTGGTAGGCGAGAGGCGCCTCGGCGGCCGCGCTTTCGTGCGTGACGAGGCCGGCGAGCGACAGCCGGCCGGATGAGATCAGTTCGCTGACGGCGGCGAGGTCGGAGTCGCGCCATTGCGCGGCGATCCGGATCCGCGGCTCGCGCATGAAAGCCGGCGCGAAGGCGAAGCTGAGCGGCTCGGCATAGAAGCCGGCGAGGACGATCTCGCCGCCTGGCGCGAGCCTGAGGACGAGCTCGTCGAGGATGCGGGAATCGCCGGAGACGTCGTAGATCGCCCCGTAATCGCGCCGCGGATCCTCGTCCGCATGGCTGATCCGGTAACCCGTCGCGCCCGCGGCACGGTCCGGGTTGCGCTCCCAGACGGTCGGTTCGGCCCCGTTCAGGACGGCGAGCCTGGCGAGCAATCTGCCGAGGACGCCGTGCCCGATGATGAGTTCGGGCTGGCGCTGTCCGTCCGCGATGGCGTGATAGGCGGTCGCCGCGAGGGCCAGCAGGACGCCGTCCTGGGCAGTTCCGGCATCGACCGGGACTCCCCGGCTTCCGGGCACGACGAGACGGGACGCCGTACCGCCGAAGAGCCCCCGGATGGGACCAAAGCAGCGCGCGCCCGGGACGAAGACGGTCTCGCCGACGCGGCGGCCGGATTCCGCTCCGGCTTCGACGACCCGGCCGACGGATTCGTAGCCTGGCACCAGGGGGTAGCCCATGCCCGGGAAGGCCGGCATCCGGCCCGTGTAGAGGAGACGCTCGGTGCCCGTGGAGATGCCGCTCCAGGCGACATCCACCACGATGTCCCCGGCAACCGGGTCGGTCAGCGGAAGGCCGGCGACGCCGAGGCGTCCGGGGCCTTCCATCACGACCGCCTGGGTCTCCATCCGCTTCCTCCAGGCGAGCCGTAATCTCGTTATGTCATGCTAGACTGACAAAACGTGATGTCAATTCTAACTTACACATTTCGTTGTCCAGTGATGATGCCGGTGAGAAGCGGGACCGGTGTCTTGATCGACCGCACCGCAACGAAGCCGGCGCGGCGCAGCAGTTCCTCGAGCTGCGGCGCCGTCCTGACCCGCCCGCTGCCCATGGCCATGAGATAGAAGGCGAAATAGACGTCGCCCATCCGCTCGGTGGCCGCGGAGCCGCTCATGGGCTCGGCAACCACGAGGGTGCCGCCTGGCGGAAGCGCGGCGTGCACGGCCCGCAGGAGCGCGAGTGCCGCCTCGTCATCGTGGTCGTGGACCACGCGAATCAAGGTTGCGACGTCGCTGCCGCGCGGAAGCGGGTCCTGGAGAAAGCTGCCGCCTTCGGCTCTTGCCCGCGCCGCGAGCCCGTCCCGCTCGAAACGCTCGCGCGCGATGCCGGCGACGGCCGGGAGATCGAAGAGCACGAGTTGCAGGTCGGGAGTCCGGCGCGCGACTGCCGCCAGAAACGTGCCGTTGCCGCCGCCGACATCGAGCAGCGAGCGGTGCCGACCGAACGGGTAGCCGTCGAGCACCTGCTCGGCGACGAGCGGCTGCGAGGCAGCCATCAGCTGGGTGTAGGGCTCAACAGCGCTACGCTCCGGCGACTGGTTGCCGCCGGCATAGGGCCAGAAGTCCGCAAGGCCTGTCCCGCCACGCCCGCGCCTCAGGAAGGCGACTGGATCCGCGAGATCGCCGTAGAGAACGCCGCCATGGGCTGTCATGGCCGCGATCCCCGGGTTGCCGAGGCTGGCGGCGCCAAGCACGCCCAACCCGAACCGGTCTGGACCGCGGCGCTCGATCAGCCTCAGCGCGGTCGCGGCGCCGAGGAGGCGCTCCGCCGAATCGTGCGGAAGTTCGAGCAGCGTCGCGATCTGCTCTGTCGAACGTGGCCCTTCCGCCAGGAGTTCGAATAGCCGCAGTCGGACACACGCGGCGAGGACCTGCGCGTAGACGGCACCGGCGCACAGATCGAAGAGCGCCTGTGCCTGCCGCTTCGCGATCGGGCGGGTCAGGGGAAAGCGCGACGCCCAGCGGTGGAACGATGCGGAGCCAAGGAGCCGATCACGCCAGGCGAGTACATTGTCAGGCAGAGCCAAGCGCCTGACCCAGAGGCTAGGCGGCGAGACGCATCACCTCGGCAGGCACGAAGCGGCGGCTCTCGCTGACGATCAGCGCCTGCAGCTGGGCCGATCCGCGGCAGGTCGGGATGGCCGCGACCGCATCGGCAACGAGGTTGTCGAATCGCGCAAGCGCGCCGCGAAAGCCGAGGTCGCCGACCGCACTCCGGCGGCCGAGCGCCGCATCGCGGCCGGTCGGCTTGCCGAGTTCGGCCGCACTGCAGGCGACGTCCCGGATGTCGTCGGCGACCTGGTAGGCCTCGCCCAGGCGCTCGCCGAGCAGACGCCACGGATCCGACTCGACACCAGCGGCCGCTGCCCCCGCGGCCGTTGCGGCCGCGAACAGCGTTCCCGTCTTGGCGCGGTGGTACTCCGAAAGATCGACGACCGGCTCGCATTCCCAGGCCTGCCCGGCGACGATGCCACCCGGAAGCCCGACCGAGCGGGACAGGATGCGGATCAGCGGCGCCAGATACTGCGGCCGCGCGGCCGTTGCCCTGGCGAGCGTCTCGAACGCCAGCACGATCAGCGCGTCGCCGGCCAGAACCGCGAGAGGCTCTCCGAACTGACGGTGGACGGAAGGTCGCCCACGACGCGTCTCGGCATCGTCGAAGCAGGGCAGATCATCATGGACGAGCGAGGCACAATGCATGAGCTCGATCGCGACGGCCGCGCCGTCGGTCACCTCCGGCAGGTCCTCGCCGCAGGCATGTGCGACGGCGAGCGTCAGGCGTGGCCTGAGGCGGCCTCCGCCGGGAAACACCGCATGCCACAGCGCGGCGGCGATGCGGGGAGGCGCGCCGGATTCCGCCAGCGCAAGCGCGCCCGTCAGGGCTTCTTCGATGCGCCGCCTGACCACCATCGCCGACCTCTCGCTCGTGTAATTTAGATTGGACAATCTAAACTGTCAGTTATGGTGGACATTCAAGCGGGCAGTGTCAAACGCCATCGCCGGAGCGGAACACGGTGCAGAGCAGTCGCGTGGTGGTCGTCGGCGCCGGGATCGGGGGGCTTGTAGCCGCGCTCCGTCTCGCCTGCGCGGGTTTCTCCGTCCTGGTCTGCGAACGTGGGCCCTTCCTTGGCGGCAAGCTGCGCGAGATCGCGGTCGAGGGTCGCGGGATCGACTCGGGCCCGACGGTTCTCACGATGCGCGACGTGTTCGACGGCGTCTTCGAGGATGCCGGAGCCTCCTTCTCCGAGGCGGTCACGCTCGAGC
>CAXUKK010000346.1:0-3533 GCA_964251455.1 uncultured Enterovirga sp. | reverse complement strand
GCAGGGGAGAGGGACCGGGCGGAGCCCGGTGGAGGGGGCGCGTCTTCCGGCAGCAAGTCTCGCAGCGTGATGCCCGGGCGCGGCGTCGCGCGCATCAACTTGCGCGTGTAGTCGTGGCCGGGGTTGCGGAAGATCGCCTCGGAGGCCGCATTCTCGACGACGCGGCCCTTCTCCATCACGATCACCTTGTCGCAATAGGCGGCCGCGAGCCCGAGATCGTGCGTGATCAGGATCGTGGACATG
Organism: uncultured Enterovirga sp.; assembly: GCA_964251455.1. Taxonomy (GTDB): domain Bacteria; phylum Pseudomonadota; class Alphaproteobacteria; order Rhizobiales; family Beijerinckiaceae; genus Enterovirga. The sequence goes on along the minus strand of CAXUKK010000346.1, from coordinate 3,290 downwards.
CCGCGCTCGCGGGTCAGCTCGACCACGAGGTCCATCACGGCCTTCTGCGTCGTGACGTCGAGGCCCGTCGTCGGCTCGTCCGCGATGAGAAGCTGCGGCCGGCAGGCGAGCGCCAGCGCGATCACGATGCGCTGGCACATGCCGCCCGAGAGCTCGAACGGATAGGCGTGGTAGCGCTCCTCGGGACGGGCGATGCGCACCTGCTCGAGCGCCTCGATCGCCTTCTGCCGCGCATCCCCGGAGCCGGCGCGGGCATGCTGGCGCAGCACGTCCTCGATCTGGTGCCCCACCTTGCGGATCGGGTTCAGGGCGGCGCGCGGGTTCTGGAAGATCATCGACATCTCGCGACCGCGAAGGTCGCGCATGTCGCGCTCGCGCGCCGCCCGGATATCGAGGCCCGAGAAGGCGACGCTTCCCTCCGCGATCCGGCCCGCCCGGTCGAGAATCCGCATCACGGCGTAGGAGGTGACCGACTTGCCGGATCCGGACTCGCCGACGATGCCGACCGTCTCGCCCTTGGCAACGGCGAGATCGACCTTCCGGACCGCCTGGACGATGCCGCGGCGGGTCGCGAACTCGACCGTGAGATCCGAGACCTGGAGGAGCGGAAGCGCCGTCATCACGTGCGCCTCTGCGGGTCGACGATGTCGCGCAGCCCATCGCCGATGAGGTTGAAGCAGAACACCGCCAGCATGAGAGCGAGGCCCGGGAAGAGCGCGATCCACCACTCGCCGGACACGATGAACCCGGCACCCTCGGCGACCATGATGCCCCATTCGGGCGTGGGCGGCCTGACGCCGAGCCCGATGAACGACAGCCCGGCCGCGTTGAGGATGGCGTAGCCCATGGTCAGCGACATCTGCACCATCATGATCGGCAGGATGTTCGGCAGGATCGACGTGAGCACGATCCGGGCATCCGTGTTGCCGGTCAGGCGCGCCGCCATCACGAACCCGGCGTTGCGGCGCACATTCGCCTCGGAGCGCGCGATGCGGGCGTAGAGCGGGAAGTTGATGATCGCGGTCGCGATGACGATGTTCGTCACCGTGTTGCCGAGCGCCGCCACGATCCCCATCGCGAGCACGAAGAGCGGGAAGGCCATGATGGTGTCGGCGATGCGCCCGACGATGCGGTCAGTCCAGCCGCCGAAGAACCCGGCCGCGATGCCCGCGAGCCCGCCGAACGCGAACACGAGCGCGACCGAGAAGATCGCGATCCCCATGTCGAGCCGGGTCGCGACGACGACGCGGGACAGGATGTCCCGGCCGAGCTGGTCGGTGCCGAACCAGTGCTTCATCGAGGGCGCCTGCAAGGCGGCCGCCGTGTCGCTCGCGAGCGGGTCGTAGGGCACGACGGCCGGCCCGATCAGGGCGGCCAGAACCAGGAACGCGAACAGCCCGAAGGAGAGGGCCGTGACCGGGTTGTCGCTGATGACGTAGCGGGCATGGGCGAGCGTCGCCCCGATCCCGGAGGACGGGCGTTGCGCCGCGGGCACTGGGAGGACGGGAGTGCTCATGCGCCGAGCCTCACGCGCGGATCGATCAGCCCGTAGGTCAGGTCGATCAGGAGGTTCAGGACGATGTAGAGGATCGCCATGGTGAGCACGAAGCCCTGCACGGGCGCGAAGTCGGAGGCGATCAGGGCTTCCACCGCGTAGGAGCCGATCCCGGGCCACGCGAAGACCTTCTCGACGAGCACGTTCGCGCCGAGCAGGAAGGAGAACACCATGCCGAGCGTCGTCACGACCGGCAGCATGGCGTTGCGGAACGCGTAGGTCAGGATGACGGTCCGGCCGTTCAGGCCGGAGGCGCGTGCCGTGCGGATGAACTCGGAGGACAGGACCGCCAGCATCGACGCGCGCGTGATCCGGGCGATCGGCGCGAGCGCGAAGATGGCGAGCGTCGCGCCGGGGAGAAGCATCTGCGACAGAGCTCCCCGGAAGGTCTCCCAGTCGCGCACGAACACGCTGTCGAGCAGGTAGAAGCCGGTCACCGTCGGGGGGGCGGTCGCGAAGGTGTCGAGGCGCCCGAGCGGCGCGGGCGACCAGCCGAGGATGAAGTAGAAGAGATACACGAGGAGCAGGCCGGTGAAGAAGACGGGCAGCGACACGCCGGCCGTCGCGACGATCCGGCAGGCGTGGTCGATCATCGAGCCCTGCTTCACGGCGGCCGTGATGCCAAGCGGCACGGCGATCAGGAGCGAGATGACAAGGCCGAAGAGCGTCAGTTCGGCCGAGGCCGGCAGGCGCGACGAGATATCGGCCAGAACCGGTTGGCCTGTCGTCAGCGACTGGCCGAGATTGCCGTTCGACAGGTCGACGACATAGCGCCCGAACTGCTCCGGCAGCGGCCGGTCGAGGCCGAGCTGCTTTCGGATCTCCTCGATCGCCTGGGGCGTCGCGGCCGGCCCGGCGAAATAGGCGGCGGTGTCGCCCGGCAACACGCGGGTCAGCAGGAAGGACACCAGGATCACGCCGATCAGGGCGGGGAGCGTGGTGAGGAGGCGGTCGCCGAGCGTCTTCAGCATGGGGCGTGGTCCCCCCGCCTCTCCCGGAGGGAGAGGTCGAGCGAACGCGGCAGCGTTCGTCCGGGTGAGGGGGGTGTGGTTTCCGGAGAGCGCGCTGCCCTCACCCCAGCCCTCTCCCTCCCGGGAGAGGGCGCCTGTCGGGCCAGCGGCACCGTCCCCTTCATCCCCCTCACCCCTTCGTCAGGTAGCGGAAATCCGGCTCGCGGCAGGGCTGGAACTGGTAGCCGCCGATCGTCTTCTGCATGGCGACGTCGTGGGTCGGCTGCGCCAGCGGCACCATCGGCACCTCGCGCTCGACCAGCGACACGAACTCGACCACGCGCTTGTCGTAGACGGCCTTGTCGGACGCGAAGCGGGCCTCGTCGATCAGCTTGTCGAGAGCCGGGTTCTGGTAGGACGCGATGTTGAAGATCGAGTTGTTCCCGTGCATCGTCCAGAACAGGTAGTAATCCGGATAGTCGAGCCAGCCGGCGAAGCGGTTGAGGACCATCGGGTTCGTCTTCTTTGAGATTTCGCCGCGGAAGTTCGATCCCGGCACCTTCGAGATCTCGACATTGATGCCGATCCCGGCGAGCGCCTCCTTGATGAGGACGGACATGGGCTCGGCCACCGTGGCGTTGCCGGCGTCGAACAGGAGCGTGGTCGACAGGCCGCCGGGCGCGACGGCCTGGACCAGGGCCTTCGCCTTCGCCATGTCCGTCTCGTACGGAAAGGGCTGCGGCCAGGCGACCTTCGGCACCGACGGGCCACCGGCCATGTTGACG
>CAXUKK010000345.1:0-3536 GCA_964251455.1 uncultured Enterovirga sp. | reverse complement strand
CTTGCCGACGCGAAGGTCGCGTGTTCCGGAAGCGTGAGCAGGATCTGTCCGGTCGCGCTCGACACCCGCAGCGTCAGCCGCCGCACGCCGGGGCGGCGACGCAGCGTTACCTGGAAGCTGACGCTCTCATGGCGGACGTCGATCGTGGACGGCTCAGGCTCAAGCGCCCGCGCGCGGCGAAACAGGAGCGGCATGGACCCTGCCTGCCCGGTTCCTGCGCGCTTGTCAGCTCCGCAGCGGTGCGGAGCCCGGCTTAACTCACAGCTACAAGCTCAGGCTGCCGACCACGACCGACTGCCCTGGCAGGCATCTCGGCACCATGCGTTGCGATGAAATCGCATATCCGCGGCGCGATTTCCGACCGGAAGCGCGACCCGTTGAAGACGCCGTAGTGCCCGACCCCTTTCTGCAGGTAATAGGCTTTCCTGTCCTCGGGGAGGTTCGGCGTAAGCTCGAGGGCGGCGAGCGTCTGGCCTACGCCCGAAATGTCGTCCTTCTCGCCCTCGACCGCCATGATGGCGCAGCGCCGGATCGCCAGAAGGTCGACCGGCTTGTCGCGGTGAAGCATCTCGCCCTTCGGCAATTCGTGATCGACGAACACCTTCGCGACGGTCTGGAGGTAGAACTCGGCCGTGAGGTCCATCACGGCCATGTACTCGTCGTAGAAGTCGCGGTGCTTCTCGGCCGCGTCGCCGTCGTCCTTGACGAGGTGATTGAACATGTCGCGATGCGCGCTCACGTGTCGATCGAGGTTCATGGCCATGAAGCCGGACAGCTGCAGGAAGCCCGGATAAACTTCCCGTGTGGCCCCTGGATGCCCGAAAGGCACGGTGTGGATGCAATGGCGCCGGAACCATTCGACGCCGCGCTCCTCGGCGAGCTGGTTGACGGCGGTCGGCGAGCGACGCGTATCGATCGGTCCGCCCATGATCGTCAGGGAGCGCGGGATCGCCGGATCGTTCTCGGCCTCGAGCCTGGCGACTGCGGCTATGGCCGGAACGGAGGGTTGGCACACGCCCAGAAGGTGCAGGTCCGGGCCAAGATCCCGGCACATGTCCATCACGTAGTCGATGTAATCGTCGAGATCGAAACGACCGGCGAGCACGGGAACCATGCTGGCATCGGCCCAGTCCGTGATCATGACCTCATGAGTCGGCAGGAATGCCTCGACGGTGCCGCGCAGCAGCGTCGCGTAATGCCCGGACATCGGGGCGATGATGAGGAGCTTAGGCTGTGATCGGGGACGGGCGACCGCGCCTCGCTTGAACGCGATCACCCGGCAGAACGGCTTCGACCAGATCACCTCCTCGGTGACCGACACGCGCTCGCCGTCCACAAGGGTCGAGGTCAGGCCGAAGGCGGGTTTGACGTAGCGCCGGGTCGTGCGCTCGAACATCTCGCATGCTGCGGACATCGTCCGGCCCATCGGCGTATAGGTAAGAGGGTTTCCCGGATTATTGAGTGCCAGGCGGGTGAGGTCGGAGGCAGCCCGGGCCGGAGCCATCATGGCATGCGCGGCGTCGTACCAGAAATAAGCGAGGTCCATCGACACTCCTGACTCGCCCTGGCCGCAGCTAGGAGCAAGCGTCAACCCGGGCCTATGTCCAGGGTTCCGCGGATCATGGGACGGTCCATCTTTCCGGGACGTGTATGACGACCGAGGCGACGCTCCGCTGCCAGCCCCAATGACGTCGCATCATATCTTTTCAGCGGGCTGTGATCCTTCTGTCACCGCCCCTGGTCGAACAATGATGGGGTCGCCGCATTGTCAAGCGACGTACCGAGCCCTCTTCGAAACACCATGCTCCATCCGGCTATGGGCATCATCGGCCGCGATGCGCGCCGCTTGAAGCTCGACACTCTCGTTCGCCTGCGCTGGCTGGCCGTGGCCGGGCAGTCGGCGGCCGTGGCGTTCGTCCATTTCGAGCTCGGCTACAAGATTCCCTTCGGGATGTGCCTGGCGGTCATCGCGTCAGCGGCTCTGGCCAACCTGTGGCTCGGGCTGAAGTGGCCGGCGAGCCATCGCGTCGACGAAGACCTCGCGACCTTCCTCCTCGGCTTCGACATCGTACAGCTTGCCGCCCTGCTATATCTCACGGGAGGGCTGCAGAACCCGTTCGCGATCCTGTTTCTCGCGCCTGTTCTGATCTCGGCCGCAGCGCTCTCGCCGACCCGAACCCTTGGGCTCGGTGTCCTGGCCGCGGCTTTCGCGACGCTTCTCGTGTTCTATCATCGCAAGCTGCCCTGGGGCACGGAAGGCGGGCTCGAGCTGCCGCGGCTCTACGTGCTGGGGTTCTGGAGCGCGATCCTGCTTGGGATCGCCTTCACGGGGGTGTTCGCTTACCGCATCGCCGAGGAGGCGCGCCAGCTTTCGGCCGCGCTCGCCGCGACCGAGTTGGTTCTCGCACGCGAGCAGCACCTGTCGCAGCTCGATGGACTGGCGGCGGCCGCCGCGCACGAGCTCGGGACGCCGCTCGCGACGATCGCCCTCGTGTCCAAAGAGCTCGACCTGCAGGCGCCGCCCGGGAGCGCGCTCAAGGAGGACACGACGCTCCTGCGCGAACAGGTGGAGCGTTGCCGGACGATCCTGTCCAAGCTCACATCGCTCGGCGATGAGCCCGGCGGGTTCCTGGAAAGCATGACGCTCCGGCATCTGATCGAAGATGTCGTGAGCCCACAGCGCTCGTTCGAACTGGAGATCGACGTTCGCTGCTCGGGAGACGGCCCTGAGCCCGTCAGCCGTCGTTCGCCAGGTCTGCTCTATGGGCTCGGCAACCTCGTCGACAACGCCGCCGACTTCGCGGAGAGCCGCATCATCATCGAGGCGCATTGGACCGCCCACGAGGTCTCCGTCGAGATCCGAGACGACGGCTTGGGCTTCGCGCCGGAGATCCTGCTCAGGCTCGGCGAGCCTTATGTGACCACAAGGGGCCGGGGACGAAGCGATGATGAAAGCGCGTCCGGGCTTGGCCTCGGCCTGTTCATCGCCAAGACGCTTATCGAGCGTTCGGGGGGCCAGCTCACCCTCTCGAACGCGGCTCCGCCGGAACGAGGCGCGATCGCCCGCATCGTCTGGCTCCGTACGAGCTTCGAGGAGAAAACCGCAATCACAACAATGGGATCGGCCCGAGGCCCCCTAACGAATCCGGTGAGCCTTCCCATATGAGGGGAACCAAAAGCCCCGGTCGAGGATCGTAAAGTGGCGCACTCCCAGATTGCCCTGAACGAGAGCAACGTACCCATCATGGCTCTCACCGAAAATTCCCTCCTTCTGGTCGATGACGATCGTGCGTTCTCGACCCGCCTGGCACGCGCCATGGAGGCTCGTGGCTTCGAGGTGAGGGTTGCCGAGAGCGTCGCCGAAGGGGTTGCGGCAATCGAAGAGAAAGCGCCGGCTTACGCGGTGATCGACATGCGTCTGACCGATGGCAACGGACTCGATGTCATTGCCAGGCTGAAGGAGCGGCGGCCGGAGGCCCGAGGCGTCATCCTGACGGGCTACGGCAATATCGCGACCGCCGTCACGGCCGTGAAGC
>CAXUKK010000344.1:0-3548 GCA_964251455.1 uncultured Enterovirga sp. | reverse complement strand
CTGGATCTCGTGACCGATGAACTCGGCATAGCGTGGTGCGAGTTCGCCCTTGATAAACTCGAGGTAGCGCTTCTCGGTCTCGTCCGGGAACTGCTCGCGCCGGATCGCCTGTTCGAGGACGTACATGAGGTGGACGGGGTCCGCCGAGACCTCGGTCGCATCATGGTTGAACGTGGCAGCGAGCACCTTGAAGGCGAAGCGGGTCGAGATCCCGTCCATGCCCTCGTCGACGCCGGCCGAGTCCTTGTACTCCTGCATGGAGCGGGCTCGCGGGTCGACCTCGCGCAGGCTCTCGCCGTCATACACCCGCATCTTCGAGAACAGGTTCGAGTTCGGGTGCTCGCGCAGCCGCGACAGCACCGAGAAGCGCGCGAGCATCTCGAGCGTGAAGGGTGCGCAGACCGCCTCAGCCAGTTCGGACCCCGCGATGAGCTTCGTGTAGATCGCCTGCTCTTCGGTCACGCGCAGGCTGTAGGGCACCTTGATGACGAAGATGCGGTCGATGAACGCTTCGTTGTTGCGGTTTCCCTTGAAGGTCTGCCACTCCGATTCATTGGAATGGGCGAGGATCATGCCCGAGAAGGGCAGGGCGCCGATATTCTCGGTGCCGACGTAATTGCCCTCCTGCGTCGCGGTCAGCAGCGGGTGCAGCATCTTGATCGGCGCCTTGAACATCTCGACGAATTCGAGAAGTCCCTGGTTCGCCCGGTTGAGGCCTCCCGAGTAGCTGTAGGCGTCGGGATCGTTCTGCGAGAGCGTCTCCAGCCGGCGGATGTCGACCTTGCCGACGAGTGACGAGATATCCTGGTTGTTTTCGTCGCCCGGCTCCGTCTTCGAGATACCGACCTGGCGCAGCCGGGACGGGTTCAGCTTGACGACGCGGAACTTGGAGATGTCGCCTTCGAACTCGTCGAGCCGTTTGAGGCACCAGGGGCTCACGAGGCCGCTCAGCCGCCGGCGCGGGATGCCATATTCCGCCTCGAGGGTGGCGGCCATCTGTTCGGGATCGAACAGGCCGAGCGGGCTCTCGAAGACCGGGCTGATCTCCTGGCCGGCCTTGAGGGCGTAGATCGGATGAACCTCCATGAGCGCCTTCAGGCGCTCGGCGAGCGATGACTTGCCGCCGCCGACGGGCCCGAGGAGGTAGAGGATCTGCTTGCGTTCCTCGAGACCCTGGGCGGCGTGGCGGAAAAAGGAAACGATCCGCTCGACCGTCTCCTCCATGCCGTAGAACTCGGCGAAGGCCGGATAACGCCGGATGGTCCGGTTCATGAAGACACGCCCGAGCCGCGCGTCCCGCGAGGTATCGACCGTCTCAGGCTCGCCGATCGCTGCGAGGATGCGCTCTGCCGGTCCGGCGTAGAGCATCGGGTCGGTCCGGCAATTCGCCAGGAATTCCGACAAGCTCATCTCGCTCGCGCGCTTGGCGTCGTATGAGCGAGCATACCGTTCGAAGAGAGCGTCCATGCAGCCGCGACTCCCGTGTTCCCCTCAAGGTGCAGGCGGATCGCGAAACGCACAATGGGTAATAGCTGCGCAATGTGCGCGCAGGTGAGTCATCGGTGGGCAAGACAGCGCGAAGTTTGATCGCCGGACCGCGATCTCTATTCTGGAGGTCGATGGACGGCGTCAGTGCTGAGCGTCTGGTGGACGGGCTTGAACACGCCACTCGATTTGGCGACGAGCTCGCCGGCCTCGTCCCGGACCTCTGCCTCGCAGAACAGGATCGAGCGGCCCCCACGCACCACGCGACCTTCGGCGGTCAGCACGCCGGACCGCCCCGGGGCGAGAAAGGCGACCTGCATGTCGAGCGTCATCACGGGTCGGCCGGCATGGGTCCGCCCTGCCGTGCCCATCGCGACATCGAGCAGCGTGCAGAGCGCGCCGCCATGCGCGATGCCGATGTTGTTCATGTGCTGCGGCCCGAGCGTCATCCGGAGCCGCGTCCTGCCCTCGACCAGTCCGATCTCCTCGATCGCGCAGTGATCGACGAAAGGGATTTCCGCCCCGAACACCAAGGGCATCAGAATGTTCGATCGACGATAGCCAGCGCGGTGCGCTGACCGGGGACGTGGCTTGCCACGGATGGCTCACACCCGGGCGGCAATCGTCTCCGCCTGCCCGGTGCCACCGTGATCATGTGCCCTCCATCCGGCCTACATCCTTCATGGCCTTCTTCAGCGCCAGGAGCTTGCGGTCGCGTTCGCGAAACAGCTCCTCCGGCGACCGGCCTCCCCAATCGTAGTAGCCGCGTCCGGCCATGATGCCGGTACGCCCCTCGTCGCACAGCTTGTCCAAGGTCTCCGACCGACGGCGCGGCGGCGGTGGCTGGTACGTTCCGTTCTGTAGCGCGCGGCGCTGCAAATCGAGCCCGGTGAAATCCGCCTTCGCCAGATGGCCGAGCACCGGGATGCGGAGCGCGAGGCCGTGGATGATCGCGTCGTCGATTTCGCGGGGGTTCGCGATGCCTTCGTCGAGCAGATGGTAGACCTCGGCTGCGATCGCGGACTGGATGCGGTTCGCGACATAGCCCGGGACGAATCGCTTCAGCACGATCGGGACCTGACCGAGCCCGATCACGAGATCGCGTACGAACTCGACGACGGCCGGATCGGTCTGCGGCCCGGGCACCACGTCGACGAGGTCGACGATGTACGGCGGCGTATACCAGTGAGCGACGATGGCTCGCTGCTGCCGCCTGGCAGGGATCAGGGGAAAGACGTCGAGGTAGCTCGTGTTGCTCGCGAGGATCGTCGTCTCGGGGCAGAGACGGTCGAGCTCGGCGAAGAGCCTGCCCTTCGCGTCCGGGTTCTCCGTGATCGCCTCGATGACGATCTCGGCCCCTGCTACCGTGTCGACGAGGTCCGATGACAGGCGGATCTGCGCCTTCACCGCCTCCGCCGTCCAGTTCAGGTCTGTCGCACCCGCTTCGCGCAGCGTCTCGAAGGCCGCGCCGACGAGGCCCGGGATGCGCTCCAGCGTCTCCCTGCTCGTATCCGTGACGCGCACGTGATGGCCACCAAGTGCCAGCACGAGCGCGATGCCGTGCCCCATCAGGCCGCCGCCGACGATTGCGATCTCACTCACTAGGCCGTCCTTAGGCTACGGGGCCGACTTTAAGGAGGCTACCGACCAAATCACCGCGTTCTTATACCGCCTTGAGATGCCGGACCGGGCGGCCGGGCACGTGGGCCTGTGACGCGCGAACGATGCCCTGCGCGTCGATCCCATTATGGCGGTACAGGTCCTGGATGGTCCCGGTCTGGCCGAAATGCTCCACCCCGAGCGCACGGGTGCGATGGCCGTGGACCGCACCGAGCCACGCCAGCGTTGCCGGGTGCCCGTCCAGCACCGTCACCAGGCCGCAATGGGGCGGGACCGCGTCCAGCAGGCGCTCGACCTGGGCGCGTGCGTCCGGATGACCATCCTCCCGGGCGCGCTGTGCCGCGTTCCAGCCGGCGTGCAGGCGATCCGCCGAGGTCACGGCCAGAAGCCCGATATCGCGCCGGTCTTCGCCGAGCAGGCCTACGGCCTCGATTGCTTCCGGC
>CAXUKK010000343.1:0-3590 GCA_964251455.1 uncultured Enterovirga sp. | reverse complement strand
AATCTGGGTCGCGATCGACCGTCTGGCTGATCGCTACGGGCTATCGGCTTCGGGCCTTGCTCGCAAGGCCGGGCTCGACGCGACCAGCTTCAACAAGTCGAAGCGGCAAGGCCCCGACGGTCGCGACCGCTGGCCGTCCACCGAGTCCGTCGCAAAGATCCTGGCCGCTACCGGTGCGAGCCTTGACGAGTTCATGCGCCTCATCGATGACGAAACCCGGTCAGATCGACCGAAGGTACCGCTCATCGGGATGGCTCAGGCCGGAGCAGGTCGCCTGTTCACCGAGGACGGCATGCCGACGGGCGGCCCCGGTTGGGAAGACATCGAGTTCCCGGAGTTTTCGAACGAGCGGGTGTTCGCCCTGGAGGTACAGGGCGATTCGATGCGCCCGCTGTACCGCGAGGGAGACGTCATCATCGTCTCGCCCTCCGCCAGTGTGCGGCGGGGCGACCGCGTCGTCGTCCGCACCAAGGACGGCGAGGTGATGGCCAAGGAGTTGAAGCGCAAGACCCCTCGATTGATCGAGCTCCTATCCCTCAATCCCGAGCACCCGGACCGGGTCCTGCCCCTGAGCGATGTCGACTGGATGGCGCGCGTGATCTGGGCACGGCAGTAACTCACGCCGAGGCAGGCTTCACGATATCCTGGAACGCGGTGACCACGCTCTCGTAGACGGGGCGCTTGAAAGGGATGATCAGGCCTGGGAGGTTCTCGAACGGCTCCCAGCGCCAGGCGTCAAATTCAGCCTTGTGGCGGCCGCCGCCAGGATTGAGGATCTCGATCTCGGAATCCTCCCCGGTGAAGCGGAATGCGAACCATCGCTGCATCTGGCCACGGTAGCGGCCGCGCCAAGCCCGGCCGCTGATCTCGAGCGGCAGGTCGTAGCCGTACCAGTCGGGCGCCTCCCCAAGGAGTTCGGCGGAGCTGACGCTGGTCTCCTCGTAAAGCTCCCGCAGAGCCGCCTGCAGCGGCTCCTCCCCGGGATCGATCCCGCCCTGGGGCATCTGCCAGGCATGGGCGTCGTCGACATGCTCGGGACCGGCGGATCGCCGACGGCGCCCGATGAAGACGAGCCCATCCCGATTGACGAGCGTAACCCCGACGCAGGGGCGGTACGGCAGATCCGCCGGAGACGCCGCCTCGCGCGACCGCCGCGTCATCGCGTACCCCCCTGGCGCGCGGCCGCCCTCAACGCGGCACTCGCCGGAACGAGAAGGACACCGCGCGCCTCCAGGCCTTTAGCCCAGCGCGAGATGCGCTCCACCGAGAGTGGCAACGCTGCGGCGGTCCCGACGGCGATGCTGCCGGATCGTGCTGCCACTTCCAGCCGTTCGAGCGCTTTGTCGATCCCGTCCGGGCGGCCGGTCCCATCGATCACGACCTCGGCACGGGCGATGGGCGTCTCACCCTTCAACGAGACCGCAACCGACCGGGACGAGGATCCGTCGTCAAGGAAGCCGAGACCACGGGTCCCGGTCTCGCGCAGGATCGGCGCCAGGGCCTGCCCGTCCGCCGTCAGCTTGCCGCCCATGTAGTTCATCACCCCGACATAGCCGGTCAGGCGGCCCATCGCCCAATGCAGGTGCTCGATGTTCTCGGCCGGCCGAGCGGCAGCCCGCAGGGTATGCGGCCCCGGATCGCTATCCGGATAGTCGAACGGTTCCATCGGCACCTGAAGCAGGATTTCGTGACCATTCTCGCGTGCCTGAGCCGCGAGGCGCGCAAGGTCCTGCCCGTATGGAGCGAAGGCAAGCGTCACGGCAGCCGGCAGCTTGGAAATCGCCTCGGCCGTTCCGATAGCGCTGATGCCGAGCCCGCCGACTACGATGGCGACGCGGGCAACAGGCTTTGCACCTCCCGGCAGCCCGGTTGCCGCCCGGGCATACACGTCCAGCGGCCGCGCTCCGTCCGGACCGACACGCGGGAGCGTGCCGAACCGTGTCGTCTCGACGAGACGCCGGTCTGGGGCGGGATTGAGCGCAAGGGTCGCTTCGTCCGGCACGCGCACGATGATGGATTGGGGCGCCGCAGATCCGTCCCCTCGGACGACGGAGACGCCCGACGCGCTTTCCACGACCTCCGCGCTCTGCGGTCCCGATAGGGGCCGCTCGCTCAAGGATGGTGCGAGCACCGGTGCGGTCGTTGGGGCGCGCGCGCCAATTTCCACGACAACTTTCGGAATACCGCCCTGAGGATCACCGAAGAACTGGACGTAGCCGACGATCGCGACAAGGAGCGCTGCCGACACGCCCCCTACCCAGCGTATCAAAGGCCAGAAAGCAGCGGTTCTAGGCTCTGAGCGAGCCTTGCCCAGCGGGCGCGTAAGCTCGTCCGAGATCGTGTCCAAGCAAGATCAACCCGAGCGATTGGCGGAACGAAACCGCTCCACAAATCGGCAGCTCATGCCGAATCAGCACGGGCCATCATGTCAGCCGCAGGCGAGGCATCAAGCCCGGCGCCAGGAAAGCGGACCGGCGCAGCGCGGCCACGAGGCCACGCCGGATCTTAGTTCGGCACCGCCGCCGGGGCCTTGTCGCCCCCGATGGTCACGGGCGCTGCCGTGTTCTCCGCGCCCTTGCGGACGCCGTGCAGGTAGTCGAAGGCGGCGATGAGCTGCTTGTCCTTGGTCGGATCCGGCGGGACGTAGGCGGACGATCCGCCCTTTTCCTCGCTGTTCTTCAAGTGACCGCGGAGACCGGCCTCGCCCTTCGTCTCGTCCTTGCCCTTCAGCTCGTCAGGGATGTCCTGCAGGACCTCCTGGTCAGGCTCGATGCCCTTGGCCTGGATCGAGCGGCCAGCCGGCGTGAAGTAGCGCGCCGTCGTGAGACGAACCGCCCCGTTGCCGCCGAGCGGGATGACCGTCTGGACGGAGCCCTTGCCGAAGGAGCGCGTTCCGAGCAGCGTCGCGCGCTTATGGTCCTGGAGCGCGCCGGCCACGATCTCCGACGCCGAGGCCGAGCCACCATTGATCAGCACGACGACTTGCTTGCCCTTCGTCAGGTCGCCCGATTTGGCGTTGAAGCGCTGGTTCTCGTCCGAGTTCCTGCCGCGGGTCGAGACGATCTCGCCCCGATCCAGGAAGGCATCCGAGACCAGGATCGCCTGATCGAGCAGGCCGCCCGGATTGTTGCGAAGATCCAGAACGAAGCCCTTCAGCTTGTCCGCGCCGATATCCGTCGTCAGCTTCTCGATCGCCGAGCGCAGCCCCTCGTAGGTCTGCTCGTTGAACTGCGTGACGCGCAGGTAGCCGAGATCGCCCTCGACGCGCGAGCGGACGGGCCGGATGCGGATGATGTCGCGGGTCAGGGTGACGCTGACCAGTTCCTTCTGGTTCGGACGCTGCAGCTTGAGGCGCACCGGCGTGTTGACCGGCCCGCGCATCTTGTCGACGGCCTGGTTGAGGGTGAGGCCCTGAACCTGGTCTTCCTCGATCTGCACGATCACGTCGTTCGCCATGATGCCGGCGCGAGCAGCGGGCGTCTCGTCGATGGGCGTCACGACCTTGACTAGGCCCTCTTCCATCGTGACCTCTATACCGAGGCCGCCGAACTGGCCGCTGGTCTGGACCTGCATGTCCCGGAAGCTCTTCG
>CAXUKK010000342.1:0-3611 GCA_964251455.1 uncultured Enterovirga sp. | reverse complement strand
CCATGTTGCCGATTGTGGCGCGGTCCGCGACCGAGAGGTCGGACAGGCCGGGCCCGAAGAACTCGACGAACTTGCCGACGACCCCCTTCTTGCGGAGCATCTGCGTGACGGTGAGGACGAGGTCGGTCGCGGTCACGCCCTCCTTCAGCTTGCCCGTAACCTTGAAGCCGACGACCTCAGGGATGAGCATCGAGATCGGCTGGCCCAGCATTGCGGCCTCCGCCTCGATGCCGCCGACACCCCAGCCGAGCACGGCGAGGCCGTTGACCATCGTCGTGTGGCTATCGGTGCCGACCAGGGTGTCCGGATAGGCCATCTCGACCGGCTCGGCCGCGGAGCGGCGGGTCCAGACCGTCTGCGACAGGAACTCGAGATTGACCTGATGGCAGATGCCGGTGCCGGGCGGCACGACGGAAAAGTTCTCGAAGCCGACCTGGCCCCATTTCAGGAACTTGTAGCGCTCGAGATTGCGCTCGTACTCGAGCTCGACGTTCTTCGCGAAAGCCTTCGGGGTGCCGAACTCGTCGACGATGACCGAATGGTCGATCACGAGGTCGACCGGGATGAGCGGGTTGATGCGCCGGGGGTCGCCGCCGAGCGTCTTCATGGCGTCGCGCATGGCCGCGAGATCGACGACCGCGGGCACGCCCGTGAAATCCTGCATGAGGACGCGCGCCGGCCGGTAGGCGATCTCCGTCTCGGCCTTGCCGCGGTTCTCGAGCCAGGCGACGACGGCTTCGACATCCGCCTTCTTGACCGTGCGGCCGTCCTCGAAGCGAAGCAGGTTTTCCAGCAGCACCTTCATGGAGAAGGGCAGGCGGGAGGCGCCGGCAAGGCCGTTCATCTCGGCCTCCGGCAGAGAGTAGATCGAGTAGACTTTCTCGCCGACCGTCAGGGTCTGGCGAGCGGTGAAGCTGTCGAGCGAAGTGGACAAGGGCTGCTCCTCGGGATCGGTCTGACGAACACGCGCGGCGTGAACCGCGCAGGACGGGTGTTCGGCCGTGTGCGCCTATCGGCGCGCGCCGCTCCGGGGGTGCCCGGACGCTAGGAAGCGCGCGGAGCGGATTGGACGCTCTGGCGCGCGGCGCAGCCGCCGCGGATATAGGTCAAGTTGCTCCTGGACGCCAGCCGTTAGGAGCGGTTCTAAACGGCTAGGGCATGCAGCACGAGCCGGCCAGCCACGCTAGCGTCCCAAGCGGGCGTCGAAGAAGCGGGCGATTTCCTCAAACGTCTCCTTGGTCTCAGGTGCATCCGCGTTGAACAGGTATTGCGCATGCGACATGCCCTCGAACACGTGGAGATGTGCCTCCACGCCGGCCTGCCGCAGCTTGCGATGTGTCCGCACGGTGTTGGACAGGAACAGATCGCGCGTGCCCGAAACGAGTATGGCCGGCGGGAAGCCATGGAAGTCGCCGTAGATCGGCGAGAGTTGCGGGTCCTTGAGGTCGCGGCCGTTGGCGTAGATGCGGGCGGCGTGCTGAAGGTAGCCGCTCCAACTCACAAGCACGTTGTCGAGCCACTCATTGGTCTTGTAGGTATCGCCGGTCTCCGTCAGGTCCGACCAGGGGGTGCCGGGCGCGATTGCCGCCGGAAGCGGCAGGCCCTCAGCCTTCGCCCTGAGGATCATTGCGAGCAGCATGCCCCCGCCCGTGGAGGTACCGACGATCGCCATGTTCTCCGGCTTTTGCATCGTCAGCGCCGCGCGCCAGACTGCCATGGCGTCGTCCATAGCGGCCGGGTAGGGGGCGTCCGGCGGCATTCGATAGTCGAACGAGATGACCTTGAAGCCGCCGAACCCGGCCATGAGAATGGCCTCTGCGGTGCCAGCCTCGCCCGGATTGTAGACGTACCCGCCGCCATGGACGTGCACCAGCAGGCGGTTGGCGTTCACGGCCGGCACCACCTTCGGCTGAATGATCCAGGCCTTCACGCCTCCGATAACCGCCGGCATGCTCGTCACGCCGAGCTTTTCTCTGAGCGCCGGAATCCCCTGCGCGCCAGCGGCTGCGAGCCGGTTCACCAGCTCTTTCCATTCCTCAGCCGTCTTCGGGTTGGCGTTCCAGGCCGGCGCCCGGTACGGCGCCGCGATACTGGCCTGGAACTCGGGGCTCGCCGTGCCAGGCACCGGAATGGCCCGGCCCGGAACCGTCCGCGGCCCCGGCGTCGTGTTGGCGGCGCTCTGCGGGCCTTCGAGGGTCGAGAAATCGGATCCTTGTCGTGCGACGGACTGGGGCGCGGGCTGTGCCCAGGCCGTGGATGACAAGGCGGCCGCAAGGCACGCCAGAACAAGGGTCGACGCTGATCGGGACATCACGATTTGCTCCTCCCGCGGCCCAGGCCTTTGATGGCTTTGCTTCACCGCTTGCCCGGATCGTAGCATCGAAGCCCGCCTTGGCCAGCGCATCGGCGACCAACCGGTCGGCTTAGAGGGCCCATTCGACGGGCTCGACGCCACGGCTCGCGAGCCATCGATTGGCGCGGCTGAACGGGCGCGATCCGGGGAAGTCGCGGGCGCGGTTGAGCGGGGAGGGGTGCCCGCTCTCGATGACGAGGTGCTTCGCCGGATCGATCAGGGGGGTGCGGCTGCGCGCATTGGCGCCCCAGAGCAGAAAGGCCACGGCCGGACGTTCGGCCGAGACGGTCGCGACGACCTGGTCGACGAGCGCCGCCCAGCCGAGCTTCATGTGAACCCCGGAGTGTCCCGTTTCCGTGGTAAGGGCCGCATTGAGCAGAAGAACGCCCTGCCTCGCCCAGCCCGTCAGATCGCCGCGTCCCGGAAGCGGGCAGCCGATGTCGTCGGCGAGTTCGCGAAAGATCACCCGGAGCGACGCCGGAACGGCTTTTGGGCCGACATATGAGAACGCGAGCCCGTGGGCATCGCCGGCGTTCGGGTAGGGATCCTGGCCGAGGATCACGGCCTTCACCTGATCCGGCGGCGTCAACTCGAGCGCCCGGAACACCATGTCGGGCGGCGGGGCCAGCGCGATACCCCGGGCGCAGAGGTCGTCGAGCTCGGTTGCGATCCGGTCCGCTTCGCCGCGAGCGAAGAACGGCAAGCGGCACCAGGCTCCCGACTGCGGATCGCCGCATAGTCGGGCATGGGCCGCCGCAACCGGTCGCACATTCGTGACGCTTTTCCCAGGAATGCAGGCGGGTTCAGGCAAAGTGTCCCGGCGCATTCTTGAATGAGAATCACTATGAACGGCAGCGAAGCCGTTCATCCAGATACCCATGCCCGCACCGACCGTCACGTCCGAACAAGCATCCCGTTCCGCCTCGCCGGGGCGTCCGGCGGGCCACCCGGCCGTTCGATCAGGCCGTATCGGCGTCCTGCTCATGAATCTCGGAACGCCCGAGGCGACGACCTACTGGCCCATGCGGCGCTACCTGAAGGAGTTCCTGTCCGACCGCCGGGTCATCGAGACGCCGCGCCTTCTCTGGTGGCCGCTCCTCAACGGCATCATTCTGTCGACCCGGCCGAGCCGGAAGGGGCGCGACTACGACACGGTCTGGAACAAGGAGCTGAACGAGGGGCCCCTGAAGACGATCACGCGGAACCAGGCCGAGGGGGTCGCGGCGGCGCTTCGGGACAGTGCCGACGACCGCATCGT
>CAXUKK010000341.1:0-3624 GCA_964251455.1 uncultured Enterovirga sp. | reverse complement strand
GCATCATGGTCGGCATGAGTGTCTACGACACGACGCTCGGCACCACGGTGGCCAATCTCGGCATGAGCGAGGTGAATTTCCCGAAGCCTGTCTTCCACGGCGACACGCTGCATACCCGCACGAAGGTTTTGTCGAAGCGCGAATCGAAGTCGCGGCCCGATGTCGGGCTCGTCGAGTTCATGCACACCTGCCTGAACCAGAAGGACGAGGTCGTCGCGACCTGCAAGCGCATGGCCATGATGAAGAAGCAGAGCGCCGCCTGATGCGCTCGCTGCTCTTCGTGCCGGGCGACAACGCCCGCAAGTTCGACAAGGCCCGCGGCGGCGCGGCGGATGCGCTGATCATCGACCTCGAAGATTCGGTCGCGCTCGACCGCAAGGACGAGGCGCGGGGCATTACGTCCGGCATGCTGTCCGCCAAGCGCGGCGCACAGCAGCTCTATGTCCGAGTGAATGCGCTCGATACCGGCCGCACGCTCGGCGACCTTGCGGCCGTGCTACCGGCGCGGCCGGACGGGATCGTGCTGCCGAAATGCGAATCCGCCGAGCAGCTCCGGCGAGTGGCGCTCTGGCTCGACGGGATCGAGGCGGCGTCCGGGCTCCCAGTCGGCGCCACCCGCATCATCGCCATCGCGACCGAGACGGCGACGTCGATCTTCGGCCTCGGCTCCTATGCGGGCGCGACGGAGCGCCTCGCCGGCCTGATGTGGGGCGCCGAGGACCTCTCGGCCTCGCTCGGCGCCACCGGCAACCGGGCGCACGGGGCCTACACGTCGCCGTTCCGCCTCGCGCGCGACCTCTGCCTGATGGGAGCCGCTGCCGCGGGCGTCGCGGCGATCGACACGGTGTACACGGACATCGAGGACCTCGACGGCTTGGCCGATGAGGCCCGCGCTGCACGCCAGGACGGGTTTGCCGCGAAGGCCGTGATCCACCCCAAGCACGTCGATGCCGTCAATGCCGCCTTCACGCCCAGCGAGGCGGAAATCGCCTGGGCACGCCGGATCGTCGATGCCTTCGCGGCCGATACCGGGCTCGGCGTCATCCGCATCGACGGCCGGATGATCGACAAGCCGCATCTGCGTGCGGCCGAGAAGATCCTGGCCGCCGCGGGGCCGTCGTGATCATCCGGCGAGGACCACCGGAGGCGAGGACATGAGCGACGACATCCCGACGCTCGGCCTCGGGCTGCGCTGGGAGGACACGCCGGTCGGCTTCCGGTTCCGGACGATCGGCCGGACGATCACGGAGGCCGACATCACGGCCTTCGTGGGGGTCACGGGCATGACCGAGGTGCTGTTCACCAACACCGAGTACCTGAAGGAGCAGTCGTTGTTCGGCGGCAGGCGGCTGGTGCCCGGCGCGCTGGTCTACAGCTTCGCCGAGGGGCTCCTGATGCAGTCGGTCGTCCAGGGCGTCGGGCTCGCCTTCCTGGGCATGGACCTGCAGGTGCTCGGGCCGACCTTCGCGGGCGACACGATCCATCTCGACTGCGAGGTCGTGGAGGCGCGGGCCACCAGTAAGGCCGGCCGGGGGATCGTGAAGACCCGCAACGCCGTCATCAACCAGGCCGGCGACACCGTGATGGTCTACACGCCCGCACGCCTCGTGAAAGGCCGAGACTACGTCGCGGGCTGAGGCAGTGCCCCACGAAAAAAGCCCGGGCGTTTCCGCCCGGGCTTGGTCCGCCGCCCTCATGACGTGACCTAGAACAGGTCGAATTTGTAGTTGAGGCCCGCCCTCGCGACGACGCCGGCCGTGTCGAACGCGGCGCCGCGGGTCACGCCCACCGGCGGAGTCGCGGTGCCGGACAGACGACGCCGGCCGAGATCGTAATACAGCGCTTCGGCCTTGCCCGTGAGGTTCGGCGTGAAGCCGTATTCGACGCCGCCGCCTGCCGCGTAGCCGACCTCGGTGCGCGTCGACGCGACCGCGTAGGCGGCTGCCGGGAACACGATCGCCTGCGCCTCGCGGACATCGCCGTAGGCCAGTCCGCCTGTCGCGAATACGAGGACGCGGTCCATCACCAGACCGACCCGGGCCCGGAATGTGCCGAGGTAGTCGAGCCGCTGCCTCCCCGAATAGGCGCGCACGCCCGGTGCCTTGCCGCCGATCGCCCGCCCGATACCGGCGTATTGGATGTCCGTCTCGACGCCTGCGAGATAGCGCCCGATCTGCTGGTTGTAGCCGATCTGGCCGCCGCCGACGAAGCCGTCGCGCCCCGTGTTCAGGCTCGGCGTCGGCACGCAGGCCGGCGCGCAGGTCGGCCGGTGCGCGTTGTCCGAGAAGCCGTAGCCGGCATTCACGCCGACATAGAAGCCCGACCAGGAATAGGGGATCGCGAGCGGGGCCTGACCCGGCGCCGAGCGCGACGGCAGATCCGCAGCGCCGGCGAATGCCGTCAGGCCAAACAGTCCGGCCGCCGCGAGCGCGAAAACACGCACCATGGGATCGAGTTCTCCAGGAATGTGGATAACCCTACCCGACTCGAGCGCTGGCGGCTGTCGCTGCCTTGCAACAACGACCGACCACGAGACGGAGCCGCCGGCCCGGAAGCCGGCGGCTGCTTGCCTGTTTCGGGTCTAGCGCAACTCGCCGCAGAAGCGCTGGATGCGCCGGCAGGCTTCCTCGAGCGCCTCGTTCGAGGTGGCGTAGGAGATGCGCAGGTTCGGCCCGAGCCCGAAGGCCGAGCCGTGCACGGCCGCGACGCCCTCCTGCTCGAGGAGTTCGAGCACGAAATCTTCGTCCGTCTCGAGCCGCTTGCCGGATTTCGCGGTCTTGCCGAGCGCGTCCGCGCAGGACGGGTAGACGTAGAACGCACCTTCCGGCTTCGGGCATTTCAGGCCCGAGGCCTGGTTCAGCATGGAGACGACGAGATCGCGGCGCTCCTCGAACGCCTTCTTGAACACCGTGAGGTGGTCCTGCGGGCCGTCGAGCGCCTCGACGGAGGCCCATTGGGCGATCGAGCAGGCGCCCGAGGTCTGCTGGCCCTGGACGAAGTCCATCGCCTTGATGAGCGTCTCCGGTCCGGCCGCGTAGCCGATGCGCCAGCCCGTCATGGCGTAAGCCTTTGACACGCCGTTCATCGTCAGCGTGCGGTCGTAGAGGTTCGGCTCGACCTGCGCGGGCGTGACGAACTTGAAGTCGCCGTAGGTGAGGTGCTCGTACATGTCGTCCGTCAGCACCCAGACATGCGGATGGCGCATCAGGACGTCGGTCAGCTTCTTCAGCTCGTCGTGCGAATAGGCGGCACCCGACGGGTTCGAGGGCGAGTTGAGGATCACCCACTTCGTCTTCGGCGTGATGGCGCGCTCGAGATCCTCCGGCTGGAGCTTGAAATCGTGCGCCATCGTGGCCTCGACGACGACAGCCGTGCCGCCGCAGAGCCCGACCATCTCTGGATAGGAAACCCAGTAGGGCGCTACGCAGATGACCTCGTCGCCGGGGTTCATCGTCGCCAGCAGCGCGTTAAAGATGACGTGCTTGCCGCCGGTGCCGACGATCGTCTGCGACGGCTTGTAGTCGAGCTCGTTCTCTCGCTTGAACTTGCGGGCGATCGCCTCGCGAAGTTGCGGGATGCCGGAGACGGGCGTGTACTTCGTCTCGCCGCGCCGGATGGCGTCGA
>CAXUKK010000340.1:0-3625 GCA_964251455.1 uncultured Enterovirga sp. | reverse complement strand
CAATGCTGCTCGCCGGCCATCCGGTTGAGAATGTAGGCAAGCCCGGCGTTGAAGTAGACCTGGATCAGGATCGGCACGGCCAGGAGCGCGATGACGAGCGGCTGCGCCAGGATCTGCTCGCCCTGGAAACCGAAGAGCAGCACCAGCGTCGTCAGGAGCGCAACCAGGGACACCGACCCGAGCCGCTTCAGGATCGTTTCCAGCGCGGCCGGTCCGCCCGAAGCCAAGATCGAGCGCCGTGCGACCTGGGCGATGATGACCGGGATGACGATGTAGAGCACGACCGACAGAACGAGCGTGCCCCAGGGCACCGCGATCGCCGACAGCCCAAGCAGCAGCCCGACGATCGGCGCGAATGCAACGATCATGATCGAGTCGTTGAGCGCCACCTGGCTCAGCGTGAAATGGGGTTCGCCGCGCGTCAGGTTCGACCAGACGAAGACCATGGCCGTGCAGGGCGCGGCGGCCAGGATGATGAGACCGGCGATATAGCTGTCGATCTGGTCGGCCGGCAGGTACGGGCGGAACAGGTAGGCGATGAAGAGCCAGCCGAGCGCTGCCATCGAGAATGGCTTCACGGCCCAGTTGATGAAGAGCGTGACGCCGATCCCGCGCCAATGCCGGCCCACCTGGCGGAGCGAAAGGAAGTCGATCTTCAGCAGCATGGGGATGACCATGAGCCAGATCAGGATCGCGACCGGCAGATTGACCTTGGCGATCTCGGCCTCGCCGATGGTCTGGAACACGCCCGGCATCACGTGGCCGAGCGCAATGCCGACCACAATGCAGAGCGCGACCCAGACGGTCAGGTATCTCTCGAAGGTGGACATGGGATCCCCTAAACGCGGCGGCCGTGCTCGTCCGCGGAAGAGCAGATCTCCGGCCGGCCCTGGCAGCAATCGCGCATCAGAAATTCGATGAGGCCGGCAAGAGCCGGATAGGCCGCCGTGTAGATGATCGAACGCGCCGAGCGTCTGGCCTGGACGAGGCCGGCTCGCTCGAGCTCCTTCAGGTGAAACGAGGCGTTCGAGGCGCCAACCCCCGCAGCCTCACCGACCGAACCGGCCGCCATCCCGTCCGGACCGGCCCGTACCAGGAGGCGAACGATGCGGAGCCGCGTCTCCTGTGAAAGGGCGCCGAAAACCCCCAGGGCTTGACGCTCGTCCATGCTTCGACAATCCTAAAAACGTCGAAACGAGAGCTAGCACCCATGCTGACGATCGCCAAGCCGGACGCCGTAGACCCGCAGCGACCGGAGATCGAGGACGTCACCATCGGAACCATGCTCGCGTCCTGTGACCGGCAACCCTCGACGCCGCTCGTCTTCTTCTATGACGGGCGTGCCATCCGTCCCGGCTATCACGTGACGGAAGTGAAGGCGGGGCAGTTCGCCGCGCTCGATTGCGGCGGCAACCCGGAGGCCTGGTCCGAAATCTTCGTGCAGCTCTGGGACATCGTGGAGGGCGACCGGACGCACATGACGGCAGGCAAGTTCGCCGCGATCATCCGCAAGGTCTCCGAGCACGTCGCACTCGATCACGACGCGCGGCTCACGTTCGAGGTGAGCGACGGCGTCGCCCCGATGCAGCTCCACCGTGCGGGCTCGCCCGGGCTGAGGGACGGCGTCCTTGCCGTCCCGCTCGCGCCACGCCCGGCGAGCTGCAAGCCACGTGATCGCTGGCTCGAAGAGCAGAAGGCATCGACCGCCTGCTGCGCGCCGCAGACCAGCCAACCGTGCTGCGCCTGAGCGCATCGATCCCTGAGAGCCAAAGAGCGGTTCGGGTCTACGCGCCCACGAGGCGCACCACTTCCGCCCGAAGCACCGGCAGGAGCTCGGCCTCGAACCAGGGATGGCGCTTCAGCCATCCGGAATTGCGCCAGGACGGGTGCGGCAGCGGCAGCACGCGCGGGCGCCTCGCCTCGGCGAAGATCTCGCGCCAGCGTCCGACCGTGTCGGTCAGCCCCGCCCGGCTCCGGCCAAGATGCCAAGCCTGGGCATAGAGCCCGATGACCAGGATCAGCTCGAGGTCCGGCAGGGCCGCGAAGACCGGCTCGCGCCAGGCCGGGGCGCACTCGCGGCGCGGCGCGATATCGCCGCCATGCCGATCGTAGCCCGGGAAGCAGTGGCCCATCGGGACGATCGCGACCCGTCGGGGATCGTAGAAGCGCGCATCGTCGAGGCCGAGCCAGCTTTTCAGCCTGACGCCAGACGGATCGTCGAAGGGCTTTCCGCTGACATTCGCCCGGTTGCCGGGCGCCTGGCTCGCGATGCACAGCCGCGCCGCCCCCGAGCCTTGCAGGATCGGCCGAGGCTCATGCGGCAACGGTGCTCCGAAGAGAGGCGCGTCGCGGCAGATGCGGCAGGCGCGCAGGCGGCTGGCGACCTCGTCGAACGGGTCGGGGTCGATCTGCAGGGCCGCGCTCATGACTGACCGGAAAGCTCGATCCGCCCTCCCCGTCCATGCGGCGCGGCGGCGCGGGTCTCAGGCCTTCGCGCTCGGCCGCTCGGACAGCCGCGCATGCCAGCGCCGCACATGGCTGAGCTCTTCGGGTACGGCGAGCTTCGCGGGCTTCATGAAATCGAGCCCGACGAGCCCGGTAATGTCGGCGATGGTGAAACTGTCGCCGCAGATGAATTCCTGCCCTTCGAGCTCCGTGTCGAGCACGGCGAGGAAGCGGTTCACGCGCTCCTTGTTCGCCTCGCCCCAGGCGGGGACCTGTGGCATCTCCATCTGCGCCATCGCCGGATGCAGGTGCCGGAACACCGCCGCGACCGGGCTCAGCAGCCCGAACTCGATCCGGCGTTGCCACATCTCGACGAGCGCACGACCGAACGCGTCCGTGCCGAAGAGCGGCGGTTCCGGATGCAGCTCCTCGAAATAGCGGCAGATCGCGATGGTTTCCGTCAGGACGAAGCCGTCGTCGAGCACCAGCGCCGGCACCTGCTGGACCGGATTGAGGGCCGAGAACGCCTCACCCTTCTGCTCCAGCTTGAGAAGGTCGACCTGCTCGGTCGGAACCGCGATGCCCTTCTCGGCAAGGAAGATGTTGACCCGTCTCGGGTTCGGCGCTCGGGCCGACTCATAGAGCTTCATGCCGTTCCTCCCGCCAGGACTGAACCCTTCGCTCCGTTGTCGCGGAGGCTCGCTTCCGCCGCAAGCTCAGTTCAGCGCGGGTGCTCGCTCCGCCACTCGGAGGGCCGGTCGAAGCGCCCTGCCCACAATCCGGCCGAGCGCAGCCGCGCCTCGCGCTCCTCGGCGTCGTAGCGCCCATAGGCCACGGCCAGCCCGCGCAGCACCAGGACCGCTCCGACATCCCGGCCGGATGCCTCGCAGCGCGCGAGATCGCGCCGGTACTTGTCGTGCCCGGACACCGTGCAGGCCATCCCGCCGCGGACAAGCTCCCGGAGCGCATCGCGCGCCATTTCCCCGCACCGGTAGGTTGC
Organism: uncultured Enterovirga sp.; assembly: GCA_964251455.1. Classification (GTDB taxonomy): domain Bacteria; phylum Pseudomonadota; class Alphaproteobacteria; order Rhizobiales; family Beijerinckiaceae; genus Enterovirga. Next base: position 180 of record CAXUKK010000340.1, on the reverse strand, counting down.
GCCCTGCAGTTCGCAGGTCTGGCCGAGCTCGGGCGCGTCCAGCCCCGAGAGCCGCAGCCGGCGCCCGCCGAGTTCGAGCGTATCGCCGTCGACCACCCTGGGCTGTCCGTCCAGACGCTCCGGCCCGCGGCGGACCGCCACCAGCGCTATGGCGAGCGCGACCAGAATGAGGGTGGCGAG
>CAXUKK010000339.1:0-3625 GCA_964251455.1 uncultured Enterovirga sp. | reverse complement strand
GCCTCATCGCGCTCCGCCGCGAGGTCGAGGCGGTCGGCACGAACGCGCACGAGTTGCCGATGGTCTATGCCGCCCTCGGCGATACGGAGGCGGCGACCCTGCAGGCGCCCTATGACGTGCTCGCGGACTGGCAGGAGGATTACCAGGGCAACCTCCTCGTCATCCTGCCCGATACCTACGGCACGACGCGCTTCCTCAAGAACGCGCCCGAGTGGGTTTCCTCCTGGACCGGTATCCGGGTGGATTCGAAGGACCCGTTCGAGGGCGGCGAGGAGGCGATCGCGTGGTGGCTCGCCCGTGGCGAGGACCCGATGACCAAGCTCATCATCTTCTCCGACGGGCTCGACATCGACCGGATCGAGCGCCTGCACCGGCAGTTCCACGGGCGTGCTCGTCTTGCCTATGGCTGGGGCACGCTCCTCACGAACGATTTCCGCGGGCTCGTCCCCGACGGCAAGCTCGACCCGATCTCGATCGTCTGCAAGGTGATCTCGGCCGACAGCCGGCCGACCGTGAAGCTTTCCGACAACCCGACGAAGGCCATCGGCCCACGCTCGGAGATCGAGCGGTACCGGCGGGTCTTCGAGGCGACGGAGCGCGCCGCGCAACCGGTGCTGGTGTGATGCAGATCGATCTGAACTGCGACATGGGCGAGGGCTACGGCCGCTGGACGGTCGGCGACGACGCCGCGATGCTCGATATTGTCACCTCCGCGAACGTGGCCTGCGGCTACCACGCCGGCGACCCGAACATCATGGTGGAGACCGCGCGGCTCGCCATGGAGCGGGGCGTGGCGGTCGGCGCGCATCCCGGTTTCAACGATCTCTGGGGGTTCGGCCGGCGCGTGATCCGGGGCGACACGATGGCCGAGATCGAGCGCATGGTCGCGTATCAGATTGGCGCGATGCAAGCCTGCGCCGCGCTCGCCGGGCACAAGGTGACCCACGTCAAGGCCCACGGCTCGCTCGGGAACCTGACAAACGAGGAGCCGGACTTTGCCCGCGCGATCGGCCGCGCGATCAAGGGCGTCGATCGCTCGCTCGTCTATGTCACGATGCCCGGGCTGCCGACGGAGCGCGCGGCGGAGGAATATGGCCTGGACGGCGCGGCCGAGATCTTCGCCGATCGCGCCTACGAGGATGACGGCCAGCTCATGAGCCGCAAGAAGCCGGGGTCGGTGCTGCACGATTCGGAGGAAGCCGCACGGCGCGTCTCCGCCATGGTGCGCGACGGCGCCATCCTGTGTGCGTCTGGCAAGCGCATCCCAGCCCGCATCGAGACAGTATGCGTCCATGGCGACGGCCCGACCGCGATCGCCATGGCCAGGCGCGTGCGCGACGTTCTGGAAGCAGATGGGTTCGCCATCAGACCCTTCCGGACCGCCTGAATCCTGGACGCTTCGGGCCTTCTGAGCGCCATCGTCGGGTGCTTCCGTCTCGCGGACTGGATGATCGAAGTGCGCCTGATAGATCAGGCGCGTCTTAACAACGTTAAGGTTGCTAGGCCTTGTGCGGCACCAAAGGACGGCGCTGATTCGCCGCTGGGTTGCACCTGTCAAGCCGATCGTCCAAAGAGGATGGGTGTAACAGGAGTACTCTCATGCGCATGGGTCTGTGCGTGAGGGCAGCGGTCGCGGCCGGATTTGCCCTCGTCGGATACATGGCGCCACCGACGATCTCCTTTGGGATCGTCGGCGTCAGCTCGGCCGAAGCGGCCCAGTTCTATTCGCGCAAGCGGATCAACGGTCGCTGGGTCACGGGCCAGTTCCCGAAGGCGGCTCGGGCGGCTGCCTCCAGGCGGAACCGGCATGTCGCGCGCGTGAAGGGCAGCCGCCGCATGAGCGCCGTGCCTGTTTCCGCCGTGCTTGCCGCGCTCTCGACGCCGGAGCTTCGGCGCGAGGATGGCTCTCCCGTGACGACCGGAACCTTGGCCGAGCGAAGCCCGTCGCCGGTCGCGTTGCCGGATATCGAGGCGGCGCTTGTCAGCGCTGCCGTCGGGCCCGTCGCACCGGCCGACGAAACCGGGGCGGCGGCCGAAGCCCGCGTGCTCAAACTTCGCGAAGCTTTGCAGGCTCGCGCCAGTGATCTCAAGGCGAGAAGCGAGACCGAGCCGGCCCGCGCCGCGCTGCAGGCCGCTCCGGCGCCTCAGCCCGATCCGGCTACCCGAAGCCAGGGCGTGCCGGCGAGCACCGAAGGGGCGTTTGGTTCGCTGTCGACCAGCTCGATCGCTCCCGCCTCCGAGACCCCGTCCACGCCGGGTCGAGCCTCGCCCCTCGTGCCGCGCTCCGTGTCGTATGATTTCGAGACCGGCATCAAGACGACGGTCTTCGAGAATTCTGTGGTCCGCGAGCCGTTCGACCGCGCCGCGATGCGGGGGCTGACTGCATCGCGCTGAGAGCGGTGCGTCGCGCTCCCTCTTTCCTGTTTGGGCGAGGTCGGGCGCGGCGGAGATCGACCGGGTAGGAAGCGACCGTTCCGGAGAGGGCGCGGCCACCTCACCCCAACCTCTCCCCGCCGGTGAGAGGGAGCGCGTCGCGCACCTCAGCATGAGGAGCGTGGGACGGCCCTGCGGCCGCTGTGGCCGGAATGTCTCTATCCCGCCACCTTCCGAATTCAGCCGCTTGCCGCAGGCCGATGGCGCGTGCTCATTGGCCTCGCTTTCGGTGCCTCGGATCAACCCGAGGTGAAACGGGAATGCGGTGCGGGCCGGATCGTCACGATCTGGTCCAATGCCGCGGCTGCCCCCGCAACTGTAAGCGGAGAGCCTTATCCGACATGCCACTGGCTTCACGGCCGGGAAGGCGGATGGAGGCGATGATCCGCGAGCCAGGAGACCGGCCGAAAGCATGATTCCAGAACCTGCGGCGGTGGGCCGCGAGGAGATGTCATGCTTTGTTCGCCTCGCGGCGCGATGCCGCTATTCTTGTCTGCCGTATCCATCCTGGCCCTGAGCAGCCCCTCGCGGGCGCAAAGCGGAGGAGAGGCAGTCACCCTTCCCGACATTGTCGTTACGGCCGACCGGCGGCCCGAGCCGATAGGCCGCTCGGCCAGCGCGATCACGGTGATCACGCGCGACGAGCTGCAGACCTTCAACCCGACGAACCTCGTCGATGCCCTTCGCAACGTACCGGGCCTCGACATCTCAGATGCCGGCGGGCCCGGCTCGACGACGGTTGTACGCCTGCGCGGCGGCAATAGTGGCCAGACGCTCGTCCTGATCGATGGAATCCGGGTGAACGACCCGACCTCCGCCAGCGGCGAATTCGACTTCTCGAACCTCCTTCCGACCGCCATCGAGCGCATCGAGGTTCTGCGCGGTCCGCAGAGCGCGCTGTACGGCTCGGACGCGATCGGCGGTGTCGTGAACGTCATCACGAAGGCGGGGGGAGCGTCGCGCTTCGAAGCGCGCAGCGAAGGCGGCTCCTACGGGACCTTCAGCTCCAGCGCGACCGCCTCCGGCTCGCTGGGGCCTTGGTCGTACGGGTTCTCCGGCGGCGGCCAGACCAGCAACGGCTTCTCGCGCTATGGCTACCGCATCCCGCAACTGGAGCGGCGGTTCGGCAAGTTCGAGCCGGACGGCTTCACGCGCTGGGGCGGCCACGGCCGGCTCGGCTACGATGCCGGAG
>CAXUKK010000338.1:0-3636 GCA_964251455.1 uncultured Enterovirga sp. | reverse complement strand
TCGTCCTCGGCGATCTTGCGCAGGATGCGGCGCATGATCTTGCCGGAGCGGGTCTTGGGCAAGCCTGGCGCGAAGTGGATGACGTCCGGGGTCGCGATCGGGCCGATCTCGCGGCGGACCCAGGCGCGCAGGTCCGCGTGCAGCGCGTCGTCCGGTTCCACGCCGCTGTTGAGCGTCACATAGGCGTAGATGCCCTGGCCCTTCACGTCGTGCGGCATGCCGACGACCGCGGCCTCGGCGACATGTTCGTGGAGGACGAGCGCGCTCTCGACCTCGGCCGTGCCCATGCGGTGGCCCGAGACGTTGATCACGTCGTCGACGCGGCCCGTGATCCAGTAATAGCCGTCCGCGTCGCGGCGGCAGCCGTCGCCCGTGAAGTACTTGCCCTTGTAGGCCGAGAAATAGGTCTCGACGAAGCGCTGGTGGTCGCCGAAGACGGTCCGCATCTGGCCCGGCCAGCTTTCGGCGATCACGAGGTTGCCCTCGCAGGCGCCGTCCAGGACCTGCCCTTCGGCATCGACGATCTGCGGCACGATGCCGAAGAAGGGACGGGTCGCCGATCCCGGCTTGAGGCGGGTCGCGCCGGGAAGCGGCGTGATCATGATGCCGCCGGTCTCCGTCTGCCACCAGGTATCGACGATCGGGCAGCGACCGTCGCCCACAACGTCGTGGTACCAGTTCCAGGCCTCGGGGTTGATCGGCTCTCCGACGGAGCCGAGGAGCCGGAGGGAGGACCGGGAGGTCTTCTTCACCGGGCCGTCGCCCGCGCCCATGAGCGAGCGGATCGCGGTCGGGGCCGTGTAGAAGATGTTGACCTGATGCTTGTCGATGACCTCCCAGAACCGGGAGTTCGTCGGGTAGTTCGGCACGCCCTCGAACATGAGCGTCGTCGCGCCGTTCGCGAGCGGGCCATAGACGATGTACGAGTGCCCCGTGACCCAGCCGACATCGGCCGTGCACCAATAGACGTCGCCCTCATGGTAATCGAAGACATATTCGTGCGTCATCGAGGCGTAGACGAGATAGCCGCCCGTCGTGTGCAGGACGCCCTTCGGCTTCCCCGTCGTGCCGGACGTGTAGAGGATGAAGAGCGGGTCCTCGGCGCTGACATGCGCGGCCGGACACTCGTCCGTCACCTGCGCCGCCGCCTCGTGGTAATAAACGTCGCGGCCGGCCTCCATCGCGACGGGTGAGCCCGTCCGGCGCACGACGACGACATGGTCGACCTCGCCGACCTTCGCGATTGCAGCGTCCACATTCGCCTTCAGGGGCACCTTGCGGCCGCCGCGCAGGCCCTCGTCGGCCGTGATGACCATGCGGGAGGCGCAGCCCTGGATCCGGTCAGCGAGCGAATCCGGCGAGAAGCCGCCGAACACCACCGAATGCACCGCGCCGAGCCTGGCGCAGGCGAGCATCGCGTAGGCGGCTTCCGGGATCATGGGCATGTAGATCGTGACGGTCGAGCCCTTCTCGACGCCGCGGTTGCGCAGCACGTTGGCGAAGCGGCAGACCTCCGCGTGAAGCTCACGGTAGGTGATGTGCTTCGACTCTGACGGGTCGTCTCCCTCCCAAATGATCGCGACCTGGTCGCCGCGCGTCTCGAGATGCCGGTCGATGCAGTTATGCGCCACGTTGGTGACGCCGTCCTCGTACCAGCGGATGTCTACCTGGGCCGAGCCGTCGGGGCCCCCGAAGCTGGCATTCTTCGCCTGGCTGTAGGTGCGGAACCAGTCGATGCGGCTGCCATGCTCGTACCAGAACCCTTCCGGATCGCGGACCGAACGCTCGTACATCTCCCGGTACTTGGCATCGTCGACATAGGCGCGGCGCGCCCATTCGGGCGAGACCTCGTGCGCTTCGGATTGCTGGACCATCGGCTCCATGGCGTGTCCTCACGGCGTAGTGGGCCGGTCCTCGTCCAGGCCCATTTGCGGCGGACCATACGGTTTAGCCCCGTGGCCCCGCAAGGCGAGGCGCAATCGCACTTTGGTCGCCGCCTTGCATCCGGCTATGGATCGCGATCTCGCGGATGACGAAGGGTTGACGATGGCGGAGTTCGACGGCGCACGCGTTCTCAGGGACCTGAGAGAACTCGCGGGTTTCGGCGCCTACAAGACGGGCGTCCATCGCCCGACCTTCTCAGACGTCGACATCGCGGCGCGCCGCTGGTTCGTCGGCAAGCTCGACGAGGCCGGCCTTACGGGCTCCATCGACGGCATCGGCAACGTGTATGGGGTGTCAGAGGCGCCGGGGCCCAAGATCCTCACCGGATCGCATCTGGAGAGCCAGAACCACGCCGGCTGGCTCGATGGCGCGCTCGGTATGATCTACGGGCTGGAGGCGGCGCGCGCGGTCGGCAAGGGCGTCGAGGTCGCCGGCTGGTGCGACGAGGAGGGGCATTTCGGCTCCTTCATCGGCTCGCGCTCCTTCACGGGCCTGCTCGACGAGGCCGAGATCGACCGGCTCGCCAATCGCTACGACGGTACGCCGCTCCGGGACGCGCTGGCCAAGGCGGGCCTGGCGGGCGTGCCGCGCCGGCAGATCGAGCCCGGACGCTACAAGGGCTTCATCGAGGCGCATATCGAGCAGGGCGACACGCTGATCTCGTCCGGCGCCAAGATCGGCGTCGTCACGGCGATCGTGGCGATCTGGCAGTACCGCATCACGGCGACCGGCGAGCAGAACCATGCCGGGACGACGTCCATGGCGCGACGCCGCGATGCCGGCCTGGCGCTCGTCCGGCTGCTCGCCGAAATCGACCGCCGTTTCCCGGAGATCGCCGGCCCGCGCACGGTCTGGACCGCGGGCCGCATCGCGCTGGAGCCCGGCGCCCCGTCGATCATCCCGGGCCGCGGCGAGTTGCTGTTCCAGTTCCGGGACGCCGACCAGGCCGTGCTCGACCGCCTCGACGCGGAACTCCGCGGCCTCGTCGCCGAGGCGAACGAGACCGGGCGCTGCCCGATGGAAATCGACGTGATGGGCCAGAGTAAGCCGGCCCTGATGGACGAGGGCCTGCAATCGGCGCTCCAGGCGGCCGGGGAGGCGAGCGCGCCCGGCAAGGTGCTGCGTATCCCGAGCGGCGCCGGGCACGACGCGCAATACCTGGCGCGCATGATGCCGGCCGCCATGATGTTCGTGCCCTCGATCGGCGGCATCAGCCACCACTGGACCGAGAACACGTCGGACGAAGACCTCGTGCTCGGCGCCAAGGTCTACTGCGATGCCGTGGAGCGGGCTCTGGCCGGATGACCGCCACAGCTCACTTCGGCGAAGGCCAGGGTCAAGGGTCGTTGTGAGATCCCGGCCTTCGCCGGGATGACCGGACGAGCCCGGCAGTCACTTGCAGCCGGTACAGATGCCGGTCTTGATCTTGCGGTCGAGCTCTCGGCTTTTTTCATCGAGATCCGGCCGGGTGCCGTCAGCAGCGGTGCCGGGCGGCTTGGTGCGGCCGACGGCGGTCGTCGATCCAGCAGTGACGGGGGCCATCCCGTCCGCCGTCGAGCCGACTGAGCCTGCCGGTGCCAGACCGGGGCCCGAGGGGGTCGCCGGTGCCTGCGCGAGAGCGGGCGAGACGGACAGCACGCCAGCGAGCACAAGGCCGGCGATGAAGGAGGGCAGCATGTCGAAAACTGCGTT
>CAXUKK010000337.1:0-3638 GCA_964251455.1 uncultured Enterovirga sp. | reverse complement strand
GCTGCTCGGGGTGTCGCTCCTGTGTGGGATCGGCTTCACCATGAGCCTGTTCATCGGCATGCTCGCCTTCGGCAACAACGCCGTCCTCCAGGAAGAGGTGAAGATCGGCATCCTCGGCGGCTCGCTTCTCGCTGGCCTGCTCGGCTGGGCCGTTCTCATGGTCGCGCCGCGACAGATCCCGGCGCCGCCCGAGAGACGGTCCCGGACGAGCGCTCCGCTAACAGAGGTGCGAGCAAGCACGTGAAAGCCCGGTTCGGCGCCTGGCTCGAACGTCTCGGCGACCAGTTCTGGCTCCGCCCCGGGCTCGTGGTGGTCGGGTGCATGGCGGCGGCCCAGGGCGGATCAGGCTCAGCCTTCGTGCTGATCCGGATGCTCGACGTGATGGCCAAGGTCGTGCACGTCGAGCGTGCGACCGACCGGCTGGCGGAGCTCGGTCGGCATGCCGATCTCGTCCTCGCAGCGGGTGAAAGACACCTCGAAGACGTGGATGCTCTCGCCGACCTGAGACACCGCATGGACGCCTTCCGAGCCGTTGTGGACGGAGGCCCGAAACAGGTCGAAGTGTCCAGTCTGGCTTGACTGTGGCGAGAGCTGCACTTTCGTGATGCTGCCCGGGAGGGTGATCGAGACGCATAGCAAGCTCACGACGTACCTCAGCGAGCTCTACGGCGGCGAAGCGGATAGGTCTCACCGGTTCCGCTACGGCCTTCTCGGGTTCGGCCTCGCGACGATCCTGTTCGTGGTGATCTCGTCATTCCGGCCGCTGACGCCTGTCGTGCTGGCCGTAGACATCGCAATCGGGACAGCGGTGCTGCTGAACCGGACGGCCCGGCTAGAGTTCGTCGGTCCCATGGCTCGGATCCGGGTCAAATCTTCGCGAGGCCCGGCCCAAGTCGCCAAGCCCGGGTGGCTGGACAGGAACCCTGTCCAACAGCGGCCGTTCGCGGCTGATGGATCCCTACATCGTCGTCGTGACGGGCTTCGGCCTCGTTGTGCTCCTCACGGCCTGGATGCCGATGCTCCTGAAGGAGCTGCCGCTTTCCCTGCCGATCATCTGTGTCGGCTTAGGGGGCATCATCTACGGCACGACGGACATCCTCGGTGATGCCCCCGCGCCCCAGCATCACGTCAAAGCCATCGAGCGCGTCACCGAGATCGTCGTCATCGTCGCCCTGATGGGCGCCGGCCTGAAGCTCGACCGACAGCTTGACTGGGGACGGAGCCTCTCGACATGGCGCCTTCTTGGGATCGCGATGCCACTGACAATCGCGGCGATTGCTTGCGCCGCCTACTGGCTACTCGGGATCGGCGTCGCCGCCGCGCTTCTCCTCGCGGCATCGCTGGCTCCGACTGATCCCGTCCTGGCGAGCGACGTGCAGGTCGGCCCGCCTGGCCAGGGCCTGGAAGACGAGGTGCGCTACACCCTGACGGCCGAGGCCGGGCTGAATGACGGCCTCGCCTTCCCGTTCGTGAACCTGGCCATCGCCTTTGCTGTCGCCACTCAGACCGGCGAGCCCTGGTTCGGGCACTGGTTGGCGGTCGACGTCTTCTGGAAGATCCTGGTCGGCTTGGGAGCCGGATGGCTGGTCGGGCGATCCCTGGGGTGGATCACCTTCAGGCTCCCGAACCGGGCCAAGCTGTCCCGCACGGGCGACGGCTTTGTTGCACTGGGAATGACGGCGGTGGCGTATGGCGTGACCGAGATGGTGCACGGCTACGGGTTCCTCGCCGTGTTCGTGGCCGCCGTCACGTTCCGCTCGGTTGAGCGAGGTCACGACTATCACGAGAAGCTGCACGACTTCGTGGAGCAGCTCGAGAGACTGCTGATGATGGTCCTGCTCGTCGCGTTCGGCGGGGCCGCGAGCGCTGGGGGATTGTTTCAGGGGCTGGGCTGGCCCGTGGTGGTGTTCGCCCTCGTGGTGATCTTCTTCGTGCGCCCCGTGGCCGGCTGGATCAGCCTCGCCGGCGCTCCTCATCCCGCTGGCGAAAAGGCCGTCATCTCCTTCTTCGGAATTCGGGGCCTCGGATCGGCGTACTACCTCGCCTACGGCCTTGGGCACGGCCGGTTCGAGAATCCCGACCTGCTTTGGAGCGCGATCGGCCTGGTCATGCTCATCTCCATCCTCCTGCATGGAGCGACCGTCACGCCGGCAATGCGCCACCTCGACTCGCGCAGGAAGCGAGTACCGGCGACACGTCGGGGCGAGGAGAGGGACAGCGCGGCAGGATAGGGCAGGCCGCACTGTCATTCCTCCGGCAGGCCCGCTCATTCAGGACGTCGTCGAACCACGCCGCCGCGTGACGGATCAGCGGAGAACATGCCAGCGGGACTGCCAGTAGGTCTCGTTCTGCGCGACGAGCTCCCTAGGGATCGGTACGTAACCCAGCTCGGAAGCTATGCCGCTGCCATTTGCAAACGACCAGCGGAAGAAGGCGAGGACCGCTCGCCCGCGCTGGGTGATCGGGCCCCGCGCCGGAAGTACCGCGTACGTCGTCGCGACAAGCGGATAGGCATTGCGCCCGTCAGCATCGACAAACAGGAGGTTGACATCTGTCGTGCCTCCCCAGTTCGCGGTCGAGGCGGCAGCCTGGAACGGGAGTTCCTTGTTGCTGGCTCTGGGTGTTATTTTCGAAAAGCTGAAATCAGGTGCTTTGGCTCACGACAGGGCCCGCCCTAACGCTCCGGCAGAGAGCGTACGTGTCTGTTCTGCCATGAAGGAACGAGCTTCGTTTTAGAGCCTTTATAGCTATGATCCTGGCGTCCGAGACAGACCCCGGGCAAAGCCGCGCAGGCACAACCTTCCGCTGTTACCTGGCGAGGATTGGCCAGACGAACAGGATGAGCGGCACGCCAATGACGAGGACCAGGATGGAGAGCGGCAGCCCGAGCCGCGCATAGTCGCTGAACTTGTAGCCGCCCGGTCCCATGACGAGCGTGTTGCACTGATGGCCGATCGGCGTGAGGAAGTCGCACGCCGCCCCGACGGCAACCGCCATCAGGAAGGCATCGGGGACGTAGCCGAGCCCTTTGGCAAAGCCGGCTGCGATCGGAGCCATCACAAGGACGGTGGCTGCGTTGTTCAGGAATGGCGTCACGGCCATGCCGGCGACCATGATGAGCGCGAGCGCTCCCCAGGCCGGCAACGCGCCGGCTATGACGGCGAGCCAGTGGGCAAGGATGTCGGTGGTACCCGTTGTGCGGAGCGCATCGCTGACCGGGATCAAAGCGGCGAGCATGATGATGATCGGCCAGTCGATCGCATCATACGCCTCGCGAGTGGGCACGGCCTTGAACAGCACGAGCAGCAACGCTGCCGCGAAGAAGCCGAACGCGACCGGGACCACGCTCAAGGCGACAAGCACGATCGTGACGGCCAGGATCGAAATCGCGACCCATCCTCGTCGCACGCTGCCGAATTGCAGGCTGCGCTCGACCAGTGGGAGCAGGCCAAGCTCCGAGACCCGCTCGGCCATGAGGGCGAGGTTTCCTTGCACCACCACCACATCGCCCGCCCGAAGTTTGATGTCACGAAGGCGCTCGGTGAAGCGCTTGCTCGACCGGCTGACCGCTATCAGGTTCACCCCGTAACGCTCGTGGAGAGCGACTTGCCTGGCCGTCTGCTTGATGAGCATCGAGG
>CAXUKK010000336.1:0-3643 GCA_964251455.1 uncultured Enterovirga sp. | reverse complement strand
GTGCGGAGGTCATTCGATCTCACGGGAGGCGGGCGGACACGCCGCGCTCTGTCCACAACGCGCACGACGCGATGTGGATCACGCCGGATCTCCCGGTCCGGCGCAGCGTCCCCTCAACCGAATGACAAGCGCCCGTGCCTCGTCGGGGAGCTAGAGTGGAAGCCGTACCGAGGGCGTTGCCGGTCAGCTCTCCGCTGCTCGCAATGAGGATTGCCGCCCCGCGCGGCTGCCGCGAATCGGGCAGCCAAATCAGCCGGCCCTCAGGCGCGGATCTCCTCGACCGATCGGGCCCAGACCACCTGCTGCTCCGGTTGCGCCTCGTCGAGAAGCTGGACCACGTCCTCGTTGGCGTGCTCGGGACGGTTCCTCGTCAAGGCTCTGGCCTTGTCGATCGCCTCACCGAGACTGTCTGCAAATATCTCTTTCGAGAAGGAAGCCGTCTTCATCCCCTCGTCCGAGCCCTGGCCGATCTGGCACGTGTAGGCTTTCACTCTCAATCTCCCCGCGTTCGGGTGACCATACACGGTTCTGGGCGGGGAACGAGGCTGGCCGGAAGATCTCTGGCGCCGGTGTGGAAGGTCACCTGATTTCCGCACTTCGCGATCTGTGCGGGGCTTTCCTGTTGCAATCGAGACGACCGCCCTCTGCACGTTCTCACGAGTTCTGAGGCTGAAGCATCGGCACTCCGGATACCGGCACACCGAATGCTCAGTACTCGATCAGATGGCGCAAAGCGTCTCGATCGGAGCGTCGTATGTACCAAAATGACAACCTGCGTCCTGAAGTGACGCAGTCCGGCAATGGAGATCAGCCCGCCTACGAAGTCCGGGTGGATGGAACAGCCGTGGCCAGAGGGCCCAAGGTCGAGGAGGTGCTTCGTATAGCGCTGGACCGAAAGCAGCGACTGCCGGAGCAGATCGTCGGCGTGCACGAGCTTACATTCAACCGGGCATGGACGATCGATCGCAACGGCAGAATCATCAGCGCGAATTCTTGAGGTGACGGCAGAAGGTACCGCGCCGTTGTCCCCGGGGAGATGCAGCTGACGGAGATGATCTCGAAGCCATCGAGATCGTGGCGCGCCCGGAACGATTCGAACGTCCGACCCCCAGATTCGTAGTCTGGTGCTCTATCCAGCTGAGCTACGGGCGCCTGTCGATGGCGGCTCATGGCGCCTCGAACGGTCCGTCAGATAATGAGTTCGGGCGGGCTTGGCAACCGTCTGGCGGGGCCCTTGTCCGTCAGTCGCTGCGCGACCGCTTCTGGGGCGACGGCTCAGGCCTGCGTCCGGTCGGGGATGGTGACGCAGAAGCAGGCGCCGTCCCGCGTATCCTCCAGTACGATCGAGCCGCCATGCAGGCGCACGAGCTCCTCCGCGACCGGGAGGCCCAGGCCGGTGCCGCCGCTCCGCTCGGAGGCCTGGAAGGCCGAGAACAGGCGGCCCTTGAGCCGGTCGGGGATGCCCGGACCGTTATCGGCGACCCGCAGATGCACCACGGCGCCCGAACGTGATCCGCTGACGACGATGGTCGCGGCCGGGCTCTTGGCCCGGGCAAGCGCCTCGACGGCGTTGCGGACGAGGTTCAGGAGAACGCGGCCGAGCTGCTCGGAATCGGCATCGATCACGAGCTCTGACGGCGTCCGGTCGACCACGGCGATGGGGTGGCCGTCCCCCAGCCGGGCGAGGTCCAGCTGGTCGGCGACGATCGTCTTCACGTCGATCATGCGGCGGCGGGGCTGCCGCTCGCTCGCGCGGCCATAGGCCAGCGTCGCGCCGCAATAGTCGATGGCCCGCCCGAGCGTGCTCACGAGACGCGGTGCGATGCGCTTGACCGCCGGGTCGTCGACGTCGCCCAGCCGGTCGCCCAGGAGCTGTGCGGTGGTGAGCATGTTGCGCAGCTCGTGGTTGATCTTGCTGACGGCGAGCCCGAGCTCGGCCAGGTGCCGCTTCTGGCGCAGTTCGGCTGCGAGCGTCGCCTGCATGCGGGATACAGCCAGCTCGGCCGCGCCGATCTCGTCCGTGCGTCCGCTCGCCCGGATGACGCGGGAATCGTCCTCGGGTGCGCTCGCGAACGCCGTGGCATTGGCGGCGAGCCGGCGGACGGGCCGCACCACGAGGATGTGGAGAGCGAGATAGAGCAGGCCCGACGTGATGCCGGAGACGATGAGCGAGATTGCGAGGAAGTTGCGCGAGAAGGCGATCATCGCCTCGCGCAGCGGTCTTTCGTCGAGCACGATCTCGACCCATTCCATGCCGGGATTGCCGGGCGGGCTCGCGGCGACGATCCGCGTCGCCGGGGGAAGCGGCAGGAACAGCGTGCGGAGCGCGCCCCGTATCTTCCCGTACCAAGGCGAGTCGCGCATATCGAGCACGCGCTCGGCCTCGGGCGGGGCGTCCGCGCCCGTCGTGAGGAGCCAGCGCGTCTCATGGCCGCGCACGCCGATCACCTGTGCGCCTTTCACGGCTGCGAGCAGCCGCTCCTCCAACTCGGTCGAGCGCGCATCCGGCGGCGTCGACGAGAGCGCGAGCGCGATCATCTGGCCGCCCATGATCCGATCGCTGATCCAGCTGGCCCGGAAGCTCGCCAGCGACGGGATGAAGATCAGGATCTCGGCCACCATCATGAACAGGACCGTCAGCAGGATCAGCCGGCCTGACAGGCCGAGCTTCCCGCCGATCACGGGAATCGCCTGCGGCTCCGCTGCCCTGGACGCGATGACCGTCATGGCCGCACCCGGGCGCGCAGCGTCGGCCCTCGGGCTGCCGCGGGCCGGGCCTGCACGAGGGTTTGGACGACCTCGTCCAGACGGGATTTGGGGATCGGCTCAACCATGGAGCCAACCACTTAGCACAAAATGCGGCCCCGGCGGGAGCGCCGGGGCCGCGGTTGTGAGCGCTGCGGCGAACGTGGGGAGCGTGCCGCGGCGCTCGGGGAAACCCGAGGGTCAGAAGGGAAGGACGATGTCCATCACCTGCTGCCCGTAGCGCGGCTGCTGGACGTCCGTGATCTGGCCGCGGCCGCCATAGGCGATGCGCGCCTCGGCGATCTTGGCCGAGTCGACCGTGTTGTCGGCCTGGATGTCCTCGGGCCGGATGATGCCCGCGACGATGAGCTCGCGGACCTCGAAGTTCACGCGGATCTCCTGCTTGCCCTCCACGACGAGGTTGCCGTTCGGCAGCACCTGCGTGACGACGGCGGCGACGTTCGTGACGAGCTCTTCCTTGCGGGCGACGGAGCCTGTGCCCTCCGTGCTCGTGGTGGAGTTCGTGCTGAGGAGCGCGCTCGGGTCGGATCCCGGCAGCAGGTTCTTCGATTCGGCACCGAGGAAGTTCGGCACGCCGACCTTGTCGCTGCTGGTGCGGGCGCGCTTCGTCTCGTTGTCGAGATTGGCCTTGTCGGTGACCTTCACCATCACGGTCACGATGTCGCCGACCTGCTGCGCGCGCTGGTCCTTGAAGAAGGCGCGCGAGCCGGTCCGCCACAGCGAACTTGCCGCATAGGAGGAGGGCTGGGGGGTCGGCATCGGCATCCGGACCGGCTTGTAGCCGGGCTGGGCGGTCGGGTCCTCGATGGAGGACAAGTTGGGTGCCTTTCCGACATTCGAAAGCCGGTCGAGCGAGCCGCAGCCGCCGAGCGTGAGG
>CAXUKK010000335.1:0-3645 GCA_964251455.1 uncultured Enterovirga sp. | reverse complement strand
GATGATGGACAGGCCACGATCCAGCGCATCCTGTTTCATATCGACGATTGACACTGGGATCCCGGCCTTGAGGAAGTTCATGGCGATGCCGCCGCCCATCGTGCCGGCCCCAATGATGCCGACAGAGTTGACCGGGAGCGTCGCGGTGTCGTCCGGCAGGTCCGGGATCTTGCGCACCTCGCGCTCGGCGAAGAACACGTAGCGCTGCGCCTTGGACTGCGTCCCGGAGACCAGCTTCAGGAACAGCTCGCGCTCCTTCGCGATGCCCTGCTCGAAGGGCAGCTCGATCGCGGCCTTCACGGCCTCGATGCAGGAAGCGGGAGCCTCGAAGCCGCGGAACTTGCGGGCATTCGCCCTTGCGAAGTCGGTGAAGATCTCCGGCTTGCCGCGGGCCGCCTCGATCTTGTCGGACAGGTCGCGAACCTTCCTCGGGCCGCGGCCCTCGGAGACCAATCGCTTCGCGAAATCGAGCGCCGCCTGACGAAGGCCGTCCTCGGGCGCGAGCTCGTCGATGAGGCCGGCTTCCTTCGCCTTCGGCGCCGGAATGTGCTCGCCGGACGTGATCATGGCGAGCGCACGCTCGACCCCGACGATGCGCGGCAGGCGCTGCGTGCCGCCGGCGCCGGGCAGGATGCCGAGTTTCACCTCCGGCAGGCCGACCCGGGCGGACGGTACCGCCACGCGGTAATGGCAGCCGAGCGCCATCTCGAGCCCGCCGCCGAGCGCGGTGCCGTGAATCGCGGCCACGACCGGCTTCGGCATGTCCTCGATCAGGGTCACGAGTTCGCCGAGCGGAAGACCCTTCGGCGGCTTGCCGAATTCGGTGATGTCGGCGCCGGCAAAAAAGGTGCGGCCAGAGCAGATCAGGACGACGGCCTTCGTGGCCGGATCTGCGGCAGCCTCGCCCATGCGGGCAGCGACGCCGTCCCGCACGGCCGAGCCAAGCGCATTCACGGGCGGGTTGCTGACCGTGATGACGGCGATCCCGTCTTCCACTTTGATGTCCGTCACGCCGGATTGAGTGTCGGCCATGTCGTTGCCTCCCGAGATTTGTTGCCTGTTCCGGGAGGCGTGTATCGGCAGCATCGGGCCGGGAGCAAGGTGGGGCGACACCGCTCGCGCGACACCGGGCCGCATCGAGGGTCCGGTCCGACACCGGCGGCAACGATGCCGCGCTCCAGCCCGTTGTTCCGCATCTCAGGAGCGACAGATGAACGACAGCTACGAAGATCGCGTCTCGCGACGCGCCGTGATGGGAGCCAGCGCCGGCCTCGCGGCAGCAGCCGCTGCGGCCAGCCCGGCACTCGCGCAGGCACCCAGCCAGCCGGCGCAACCGCTTCAGGACCCGACCACCAAATTCCCGAAGCCGCCCTTCAAGAAGCAGACGCAGCCCTGGCCGGGTCTCGCCCGGGACATGGATCCGAAGCCTGACCACGGCGAGACGAGCTACAAGGGCTCGGGGCGCCTCGCCGGCCGCAAGGCGCTGATCACAGGCGGCGATTCCGGCATGGGCCGTGCGGCCGCCATCGCGTATGCCCGTGAGGGCGCGGATGTCGCAATCAACTACTACCCGAACGAGGAGCCGGATGCCCAGGAGGTAATCGCGCTCATCAAGGCGGCGGGCCGCAAGGCCGTCGCGATTCCGGGCGACCTGCGCGACGAGGCATTCTGTCGGCGGCTGGTCGAAGAGAGCGTAAGCCAGCTCGGCGGGCTCGACATCGTCGTGGCGAATGCCGCCCGGCAGCAGGCGCGCCAATCCATCCTCGACATCACGAACGAGGATTTCGATGCCACGATGAAGACGAACATCTACGCGCCGTTCTGGATCATCAAGGCGGCCCTGCCGCACCTGAAGCCCGGCTCATGCATCATCGGGACGACCTCCGAGCAGGCCTACGACCCGTCTGCGGACCTGTACGACTACGCGCAGACGAAGGCCGCCACGATGAACTACGTGAAGTCGCTGGCGAAGCAGCTCGGGCCGAAGGGCATCCGGGTGAACGGCGTCGCGCCCGGCCCGATCTGGACGCCGCTGCAAGTCTCGGGCGGCGCGACGATGGAGAAGCTCGAGAAGTTCGGCGGCGAGACGCCCCTCGGGCGGCCCGGACAGCCGGTCGAGCTCGCCTCGATCTATGTCCAGCTCGCCGCCTCGGATGCGAGCTACGCGACGGGTCAGGTGTACGGTTCGGCCGGCGGCAGCGGCCAGCCCTGAGATATTGCCGGCCGGGTCCCGCTTCGATCCGGCCGGCACCTAGTCGATGTTGAACCTGGCACCGACCGAGCAGGACACGCCGTCGAGCCTCCAGACCCCGCCGTCATCCACCATCGCGTAGGTGGCGTGGAGCGGTCCACCGGGTGCGGACGCGAGTGCGATCCTAGCACGGCCGGCCGAGCCGGACACCGTCGAAAGTAATCGCCGCCCGATGCGGTCCTGCGCGCAGGTGATCGGGTTGTAGTCGAGCCCGCAAATCTCGCCGGACTTGTACCGGCCGCCGCACTCGCGCCGGACCATGTCACGTTCGGCGTTCCGGATCGCGGCGAGCAGCGAGGCGGTCAACCTCGACCCGTAATTGACTGTCGGCCGGTAACCGCGCTCGCCTCGCCCCTCCAGGAGGTTGTCAAGTACGGCGTTGTCCGACTCTGCCGCCCTTAGCGTCGCGTCGAGTGCCCGCTCAACCGACGTCACGGGCCGGTGGAAGCGGGCCGGCTGGGCCTGCCCGAAGGCCATCCCGCCCGGTAGGGTCAGCGAGACGATGAATGCGGCGCTGAGCCCGCGGAGGACGGTCTTCATCGCATTCAGAAAATTTCGAACAGCCCGGCCGCCCCCATGCCGCCGCCTACGCACATCGTGACGACACCAAGCTTCGCGCCGCGGCGCTTGCCCTCGATCAGGATGTGCCCGGTCATGCGGGCGCCGGACATGCCGTACGGGTGCCCGATCGAGATCGCGCCGCCATCGACGTTGAGCTTGTCATCCGGGATGCCGAGCCGGTCGCGGCAATACAGGACCTGGCACGCGAAGGCCTCGTTCAGCTCCCACAGGTCGATGTCGTCGACCGTGAGCCCGTGCTGCTTCAGGAGCTTCGGCACCGCGAAAACGGGCCCGATCCCCATCTCGTCGGGATCGCAACCCGCGACCGCCATGCCCCGGTAGGCGCCGAGCGGGGTCAGGCCGCGGCGTTCGGCCTCCTTTGCCTCCATCAGCACGCTGGCGGACGCGCCGTCGGAGAGCTGCGATGCGTTGCCGGCCGTGATGAACCGGCCCTCCTGCACGCGCTGGCCGTTCTTGAACACGGGCTGCAGCTTCGCGAGGTCCTCGAGCCGCGTCTGCGGCCGGTTGCCCTCGTCCTTGTCGAGCGTGATCTCGCGCGCGGAGGTCTCGCCCGTCGCCTTGTCGGTCACGACCATGGAGGCGGTGATCGGGGCGATCTCGTCTCGGTAGCGGCCGGCATCCTGCGCCTCGGCCGTGCGGCGCTGCGACTGCAGCGCGTATTCGTCCTGGGCTTCGCGCGAGATGCCGTAGCGGTCGGACACGATCTCGGCCGTCTCCAGCATCGTCATGTAGAGCTGCGGCACGTGGTCGACGAGCCAGGGATCCTGCCCGCGCCAGCGGTTCTGGTGCTCGTTCTGCACGAGCGAGATCGA
>CAXUKK010000334.1:0-3684 GCA_964251455.1 uncultured Enterovirga sp. | reverse complement strand
GGGCCATGGGCCGGGCAGCTGCTCGCCGATCTCGGCGCCGACGTCGTCAAGGTCGAGCGGCCCGGGGCGGGCGACGACACCCGGACCTGGGGTCCGCCTTGGGTGGACCGGCCGGACGGCAGCCATCTCGCGGCCGGCTATTTCAACGCGACCAACCGCGGCAAGCGCTCCGTCGAAGTCGATCTCGAGAGCCCGGGCGGCCAGGCGACGATCCGCAGGCTCGCCTCACACGCGGATGTGGTTATCGAGAATTTCAAGGTCGGCGGGCTCACCAAATATGGGCTCGACTACGCCAGCCTCTCGGCCGTGAACCCGCGCCTGATCTATTGCTCAGTCACGGGTTTCGGGCAGGACGGGCCCTACGCCCATCGGCCGGGCTACGACTTCATGATCCAGGGCATGAGCGGGATCATGTCGCTGACCGGCGAACCCGAGGGTGAGCCGCTGAAGACGGCGGTCGCCTATGCCGACGTCTTCACCGGCCTGTATTCCTCAAACGCGATCCTGGCCGCGCTGCAGGGCCGCACGCTGACCGGGCGGGGCTGCCATATCGACATGGCGCTCCTCGACACGCAGGTGTCGGTGATCGGCAACCAGGCCATGGTCTACCTGCTCACCGGGAGCCCGCCGCCGCGCACGGGCAACGCGCATACCTCGATCGTGCCCTACCAGGTGTTCCCGGTAGCCGACGGACATATCATCGTGGCGTGCGGCAATGACGGGCAGTTCCGGCGCCTCTGCAGCGTGCTCGGGACGAGTTGGGCCGACGATCCGGCCTACGCAACGAACCCTGCCCGGGTGGCGAACCGGGAAGTCCTGGTGCCGCTCATCGCCGAGGTGACCAAGGCGCGAACGAAGGCCGACCTTCTCGCCGCCTTCGAGGCTGCGAACATGCCGGCGGGCCCCATCAACACGCTGGACGAGGTTTTTGCCGACCCGCAGGTGAAGCATCGCGGGATGGTGCTGGATATGCTGGAGCCCGAAGCGGTTGGCGGCGCTGTCCCCATGCTGCGCACGCCCATCGTCATCGACGGCGAGCCGCAGGTCGCGCTCAATCCCCCGCCGCGCCTCGGCCAGCACTCGGCCGAGGTGCTCGCCGATCCGAATTGGGGCGGCGAGTAAAACCACGGTCATTCCGGGGCTCGCGAAGCGAGAACCCGGAAGCCACTTTCAAGCTCCGGCAGTCGCTCGTAGGTTCAGGGTTCTCGCTTCGCGAGCCCCGGAATGACAGCCCTCTACTCCGCCAGCTGCCGTGCCTCTTCGGGCAGCATGATGGGGATGCCGTCGCGGATCGGATAGGCGAGCCGGGCGCCCCGGCTGATCAGCTCCTGCGCCGCCGGATCATACTCGAGGCGGCACTTGGTCAGCGGGCAGACGAGCAATTCCAGAAGCCGCGGGTCGATCCTGGTCGGCTCGATCCCGCCCGTCTCCTCCCCCATGACAGGCTCCTATTGCAGCGTCGATTGTGAGGGCGAGCCAGTCTTGGCGAGCTCGATCTCTGTCAGCGCCACCAGCATCTCGGCCCGGGATTTCAGGTTCGGCGCCTCGAGCAGGGCCTGCTTCTCGCGCGCGCCGAACGGCGCCAGCATTGAAAGCGCGTTGACGAGCGCCTCGTTCGGCGTCTGCTCGATGCCGTCCCAGTCCATGCGCAAACCGGTCGCCTCAGTGAACTCCTTCAGAGCCGAGAGGACTGCTGGCCGATCGACATTGCCTTCCCCGGCCCGGGCCTTGAAATCCTCGGAGAAACGGTCGAACGACACCCGGCACTGCCTGAACGGCGTAAAACCCGCAGCCTCGTCCAGGATGTCGAAGCGTGCGACGCCCGTCAGCGAGACGAGGTAGCGTCCATCTCCCGACTCGGCGAACTGGACCACCCTGCCGACGCAGCCCACGCGGTAGAGCTCGGGCGACTTTCCCGCCTCATCGGCATCGCGCGGCTGCACCATGCCGATCAGGCGCGAGCCGCCGAGCACGGAATCCACCATCGCCAGATAGCGCGGCTCGAAAATGTTGAGCGGCATCTGCCCGCGCGGCAGCAGCAGCGCGCCGGCGAGCGGAAAGACCGGGATCGTATCCGGCAGATCCTGCGGGCCCTCGTAGATGACGTTCATGACGTGCGCCCGCGATACGGTCGTTATGAAAACAGGAGCGAGGACAGCTTGCGGCGCCCAGCGAGGGTTGCCGGGTCCATCGGGCCCCAGGCCTCGAAGAACTGAACAAGCTGCTTGCGCGCGGCGTCTTCGTTCCAGGTGCGCTCGCGCTTGAAGATGGCGAGGAGCTGGTCGACCGCCGCGTCGCGGCTGTCGCGTGCGGCAAGCCCGAGCGCGAACTCGAACCGTGCCTGGTAATCGGCAGGATCGGCGGCAATGCGTTGCT
Organism: uncultured Enterovirga sp.; assembly: GCA_964251455.1. Taxonomy (GTDB): domain Bacteria; phylum Pseudomonadota; class Alphaproteobacteria; order Rhizobiales; family Beijerinckiaceae; genus Enterovirga. The sequence goes on along the minus strand of CAXUKK010000334.1, from coordinate 1,308 downwards.
CGAGTTCGCCCAGGTCGCCGAGGGATTCCGCCTGCTCCGCAAGGTCCAGCGCAGCCCTCGCGGCCGCGACGTCGGCGTGGCTCGCCTTCGCGGCCGGCACCATGTCGAGGAAGCGGCGTGCACCGTCGAAATCCTTGAGGTCGACGTGGAGCTTCGCCAGCGCCGCCATGGCCGTCAGGTTCTCGGGGTCGTCGGCGAGCACGGCCGCATAGAGCTCCGCGGCTCCGGCCACATCGCCTTCCTTGGCGCGCTCGGCGGCTTCCGCCAGGATCTCCTCCGGCCCGCCCGCAGCGGGACCGACGAGGCGCTCGATGAAGGCCTTGATCTGGCTTTCGGGAAGCGCTCCCGTGAAACCGTCGACCGGCTGACCGCGGTCGAAGGCGTAGACCGCCGGAATGGACTGGATACCGAGTTGCCCGGCGATCTGGGGGTGCTCGTCTATGTTCATCTTGACGAGCTTCACCTTGCCGCCGGCCGCCTTCACGGCCTTCTCGATGATCGGCGTGAGCTGCTTGCAGGGGCCGCACCAAGGGGCCCAGAAATCAACCAGCACGGGCTGATGCATGGATTCCGCGACGACGTCCTGGCGAAAGCCCGACGTTGTCGTGTCCTTGATGAGATTGTCAGCGGACTGGGGTGCTTCGGCGAGCATCGATGCCTCGAAATGATCGTATCAGGAAGATGGGAGTGCGACGTCGCCCGCGCAAACCGGCGTTGGAGCAGGAAGGGTGCAGATCTGGACCTCATGCCCGGTCGAGCGCAGGAATGCCACAAGGTCGTCCGGCGAGAGTCCGGTCGTCATCGTGTTCACGAGCGGGTGGAAGTTGACGCGTGACGCCCGGGCGAGTGCGGCGTCGAGGATCACGGTCACGCGGCCGGCGCCGTCGTGCACGGCCGCGAATGGCGTCACGGAGCCGGGCTCCACGCCGAGCGTCTCCCGCAGGAGGTCCGCAGACCCGAAGGACAGCCGGCCCGAGGCACCGAGCGTCTCGTGCAGGCGCTTCAGATCGATGGCCGTGTCGTCCTTTGCGACAACGAGGAACAACCGCCCCTTCCGGTCCTTGAGGAAGAGGTTCTTGGAATGCATGCCCGGGATCGAACCCTTCACGTGGCCAGATTCCGCGACGGTGAAGACGGCCGGATGTTCGTGGGTCTCGTACGCGATCCCGAGATCGCGCAGCCGGTCGAGGAGTTCGCTCGGGGTCAGGCGCATGCTCATGTCTGCTGATCGACAGCCGCGCGCACTCGGTACGACCGTTTACCGGTCGCCCAATGCACACTCACGTCAAGGCCTGCCCTACCCTATAT
>CAXUKK010000333.1:0-3719 GCA_964251455.1 uncultured Enterovirga sp. | reverse complement strand
AGGACGATCCGGAAGTGGGCGGCGACTACTACGGCCTGCCGTGGCCGTGCTGGGGCAAGCCCGAGATCAGGCATCCGGGCTCCGCGATCCTCTACAACACGAACCTGCACGTGAAGGATGGCGGCGGCTGCTTCCGCGCCCGTTTCGGGGTGGAGCGGAACGGGCAGACGCTGCTCGCCGAGGATTCCTTTCCGCTCGGTTCGGACCTGACCGACGGACATCCGGAATTCACCTTCGGCATCCTAAAGAAGTTGGGCTGGGACAAGGATCTGACCCCCGACGAACTCGCGACCATCCAGCGGGTCGGCGGCAACAACGTCGATTCGGTGAGCTGGGCAATCGACCTGTCCGGCGGCATCCAGCGGGTCTGCCTCGACCACGGCGTCATGCATTATGGTAACGGCAAGGCGAGGGCGAATGCCTGGAACCTGCCGGATCCGGTGCCTGTCCACCGCGAGCCGATCTACACGTCGCGTCCGGACCTCGTTGCGAAGTACCCGACCCGGCCCGACGAGCGCCAGTTCCGCATCCCGAACAACGGCTTCACGGTCCAGAAGGCCGCGGTCGACAAGAAGCTCGCCACGTCCTTCCCTATCATCCTCTCGTCGGGGCGACTGGTCGAATACGAGGGCGGCGGCGAGGAGACGCGGTCGAACCCGTGGCTCGCCGAGCTCCAGCAGGACATGTTCGTCGAGATCAACCCGGTCGACGCGTCCGCCCGCGGCATCAAGGACGGCGCCTGGTGCTGGGTTCTCGGCCCCGAGAACAACTCGAAGACAAAGGTGAAGGCTCTCGTCACCGAGCGCGTCGGCAAGGGTGTCGCCTGGATGCCGTTCCACTTCGCGGGCTGGTACCAGGGCGTCGACGAGCGCTCGAAATACCCGGCGGGGACCGATCCCGTGGTGCTCGGCGAGAGCGTCAACACCGTCACGACCTATGGCTACGACCCGGTGACCGGCATGCAGGAGACGAAAGTCACCCTGTGCCAGATCCAGGCAGCCTGACGGAGACCTGAATCAGGGCCCGGATGAAATTCCTCTGCGACGACGACCCTTGCATCGAGTGTAATGCCTGCGTTACCGCCTGCAAGAACGAGAACGAGGTGCCTTGGGGCATCAATCGCCGTCGCGTCGTGACGCTGAACGACGGCAAGCCGTCCGAGCGCTCGATCTCGATGGCCTGCATGCATTGCACGGACGCGCCCTGCGCGGCCGTGTGCCCGGTGAACTGCTTCTTCACCACGGCGGACGCAGTCGTCCTTCACTCGAAGGACCTCTGCATCGGCTGCGGCTACTGCTTCTACGCCTGCCCGTTCGGTGCCCCGCAATATCCGCGGGTTGGGAATTTCGGCTCGCGCGGCAAGATGGACAAGTGCACTTATTGCGCCGGCGGGCCCGAGGCCGACCTTTCCGTGGCGGAATATGAGAAATACGGCTCGAACCGTCTCGCGGAGGGAAAGCTGCCGCTCTGCGCGGAGATGTGCTCGACGAAGGCGCTGCTCGCCGGCGACGGCGAGATCATCGCCCAGATCTACAAGGAGCGGGTGGTTCAGCGCGGCTACGGCTCCGGCGCCTGGGGCTGGAAGACGGCCTACCGCGAGACGGTGGCGATCTAAGTGCCGCAACGCAGTCGTTCACGACAGACCATGACCGAGCTGAGAGCCGTGATGCACATGATCCGGATCGCCCTGGCAGCCCTCCTGCTGAGCGGCGGACTGGCCGTCGCGCAGACGGCGCCGGTCAGCCCCGGCAACCCAAGCGGGCAGAATCCGACGGCCGATTCCGTGCGCGAGGACCAACTCCTGCGCGAGCTCAACCGCCTGCAGGGACGGGTTAGCATTCCGGACAACAAGTCCTCCATGCTCGAGCAGCCGCAGGGCCGCGAGTGGCGCAGCTTCCGCGAGGATTGGCTGCCCTGGATTGGCGGCATCGCCGTCGTTGGCATGCTGCTGGCGCTCTTCGCCTTCTATTTCACGAAGGGCCGAATGCGCATGGAGCAAAGCGAGGAATCCGGCATCAAGATTCAGCGCTTCAACGTTTTCGAGCGGTTCACGCATTGGCTGACGGCGAGCACGTTCATCGTGCTGGCGCTTTCCGGTCTCAATTACATCTTCGGCAAGCGCCTGCTCATGCCGGTGATCGGCCCCGACGCCTTCGCGGCTGTGTCGCAATGGGCGAAATACGCTCACAACTACCTGGCATGGCCCTTCATGCTCGGCATCGTCTTCATGATCGTCGTTTGGCTGAAGGACAACATCCCTAACCGCGTCGACATCGCCTGGATCAAGGCCGGCGGCGGCTTCCTGGGCGATGCGCATCCGAGCGCCTACCGCTTCAACGCAGGCCAAAAGGGCGTGTTCTGGATCGTCGTCATAGGCGGGCTGCTCATGTCCGCAACCGGCATCCTGATGCTGTTCCCCTTTTCCGCGACCGACATCAGCGGCATGCAGCTGACGCAGGTGGTCCACGCCGTCATCGGCGTACTCTTCATCGCCGCGATCCTCGCCCATATCTATATCGGCTCGCTCGGCATGGAGGGCGCCTACGACGCCATGGGGTCCGGCAAGGTCGATCTCGCCTGGGCGCGCTCCCATCATGACCTCTGGGTCGAGGAGGAGCAGGCGAAGACCGCGAGCGGGCGCCAGCCGGTGGCCACGCGTGCAGTCCCGGCCGAATAGGCCGGTCAGGAAGGCCATCATGAAGACGATCATTCTGGCAGTCGTTGCGGCCGTCGCACTCGGCGCGCTCGCAGCGTTTGTGCTCGCGGACAATCAGAGGTTGGCCTATCAGGCTTATTCGACGTCCAGCGCCCGGGTCACGCCGACGAATAATCTCGTGGGGCCCAAATGGAACGGCGACCCGGATCCGAAAGCTCCGGCGTCTCCGGGTTGATGTTCAGCGGCGCAACGGTTCTCCGAAAGGAACGTGACATGAGGAAGCTCGCGACAGCCGTCAGCGTCGTGGCGCTCGGTCTGCTAGGGACCGGGATCGCTAGGGCGCAGGCTCCGGCTCCGGCTCCGGCCGATGCGCCGCCGGCTCCCCCTGCGGCGGCAACTCCGGCGGCTCCGGCCGAGGCTCCTATGCCGCGGGTCGTGCAGCAGCAGCCGGGCAAGCCGGCCAATCTGTGCCAGGAACTCGTGACGTTCATTCGGCAGCCTGCTGCCGCGACGACTGCGGCCGCACCTCCGCCCCAGCAGGCGACGGCCGTCCAGGCTCCATCCTCGACCCAGGGTTCGCAGCAGCCGAATCAGGCGGGTGGGCAGGCGCAGCAGACGTCGGGGATGAGCGGCCAGGTGGGCCAGGCAGGGCCTGGCGCTCCGGGCCCGCAAGGCCAGGCACAAGCCAATCCGAGTGCGCAGCAGGCCGGACAAGGTACCCCGTCGCCTGCAGCGCCCGCGGCCCCGACTCAGGCTGCCGCCGCCCCGGCGCCGACTGCGCCGCCCGCCGCTGCCCCTGCTGCAACCCCCGAACAGCGTGATCGCATCACGACTGCCAGCGGTGCCGACGACATCAAATCGTGCCGGGAGGTCGCCCAGCAGATGCGCCGGGCCGGCGTGAAGCTGCCCGACCCGCTGCTGGCGCTCGCTGCGCTCGATCTGAAATATTTGGAGGCCGCTAAGCAGCCTTGACAGTCAGGGCTGCTTAGCGGGGCGGTGGAAGCCCCCCGCGCCTGAGCGGCGGCGTCCCTGGCGTTGGTGCAGCCGCAATCTCCTTCAGGGC
>CAXUKK010000332.1:0-3737 GCA_964251455.1 uncultured Enterovirga sp. | reverse complement strand
CCCGGAGATGACGGCGGAGTTGCATCGCGGGGACGCCGAAAGGCTCTCACAAAAACTTAGATCGAGCGTTTCGGCGTCCCACGCCCCTCGACCTATTCGGCTCTTTGAACCTTCGCTGGACCAGACCCCGGGCCGGGGAGGGACGGCGCGTGGGCGGATGCGTCGCGGACGAAGACGCGGTACAGCCGTCCGCGCACGGAGCAAGACATGACCGACCGCCAGAACCGCCGCATCATCCTCGCGAGCCGACCCGACGGGGAGCCGCGGCCGGAGAACTTCAGGCTCGACACCGCTCCCGTGCCGCAGCCCGCTGACGGCGAGGTGCTGATCCGGACGAAGTGGCTCTCGCTCGACCCGTATATGCGCGGCCGGATGAGCGCGGCGAAATCCTACGCCAAGTCGGTCGAGGTCGGGGACGTCATCGAGGGTGGCACGGTCGGCGAGATCGTCAGCTCCCGCAACGATGCGTTCTGCGAGGGCGACATCGTGCTCAGCCATTCGGGCTGGCAGGATTACGCCGTTTCGAACGGGCAGGGGCTGCGCCGGCTCGACCCGTCGCTGGCGCCGGTCCAGACGGCGCTCGGGATCCTCGGCATGCCCGGCATGACGGCCTATACGGGTCTGCTGAACATCGGCAAACCGAAGGCGGGCGAGACGGTCGTGGTCGCCGCCGCGACCGGTCCCGTCGGATCGGCCGTCGGGCAGATCGCCAAGATCAAGGGTGCGCGTGCGGTCGGGATCGCCGGCGGGCCGGACAAGTGCCGGCTTCTCGTCGAGGAGTTCGGCTTCGATGCGGCCATCGATCACAGGGCGCCCGACATGCCGGAGCAACTGGCGAAGGCCTGCCCGGGCGGGATCGACGTCTACTTCGAAAATGTCGGCGGCAAGGTGTGGGATGCGGTATTCCCGCTCCTCAACGAGTTCGCCCGGGTGCCGGTCTGCGGGATCGTCTCCCACTACAACGACACCGAGCTTCCCGCCGGTCCCGATCGGACGCCGCAGCTCATGGGAGCCGTGCTGCGGCGTCGCCTGACGCTGCGCGGCTTCATCGTTTGGGATTTCGCCAGCCAGGCCGGCGAATTCGCCCGCGAGATGACCGGCTGGCTGAAGGATGGTCGCGTGCGCTACCGGGAGGACGTCGTCGACGGATTGGAGAACGCGCCGGAGGCGTTCATCGGCCTCCTCAAGGGCCGGAACACCGGCAAGCTCCTGATCCGCGTCGCCTGAGGGACGCCGGACGTGAGCGCCAGGGCGGATATCCCGGACGAGGATCCGGAAGGACTTGGCCCCGTCGTCGGGACCTCGAAGCCGCGGCTGCTGAAGGTGCTCGGCCCCGGGCTCATCACGGGCGCGTCGGATGACGATCCGAGCGGGATCGCGACCTACAGCCAGGCGGGCGCGCAGTTCGGCTACGGCCTCGCCTGGACGATGGTGTTCAGCTACCCGCTCATGTCGGCGGTGCAGATGATCTCGGGCCGGATCGGGCGCACGACGGGCCACGGCATCGCGGGTGTTCTGCGGCTGCACTACCCGAACTGGCTCCTTCAGAGCATCGTCGCGCTGCTGCTCGTCGCGAACACGATCAATCTCGGGGCCGATCTCGGCGCGATGGCGGATGCCGTCGGGCTGTTCCTGCCCGGGCCGCGCTGGCCGCTGATCCTGTTCTTCGCGGGGATCTGCATCTACATGCAGGTGTTCCTGCAATACGCGCGCTACGTGGCGGTCCTGAAATGGCTGACGCTGGCGCTGTTCGGCTACTTCGCCGTGCTGGCGACCGCCCATGTCGATTGGCGTACCTTTGTCTCCGACATGGTCCTGCCGCGCGCGACCTGGAACGCGGATTACCTGACGACGGTCGTTGCCGTGCTCGGCACGACGATCAGTCCCTACCTGTTCTTCTGGCAATCGGCCGAGGAGGTCGAGGACATGCAGGCGCATCCGCGTCGGCAGGACCTTCTGCATGCCCCCGAACAGGGCAAGGCCGCGCTCCACCGCATCGAGGTCGACACGCTGGTCGGCATGGGGCTGTCGAACGTCGTCGCGCTGGCCATCATGGCGACGGCCGCCGCGACCCTGCATGCGAGCGGGATGACGGACATACAGACCTCGGCCGACGCCGCGCAGGCGCTGCGCCCGATCGCCGGCGAGTTCGCCTTCGTGGTCTTCGCCGTCGGGATCGTCGGCACGGGGCTCCTGGCGGTCCCGGTCCTTGCCGGCTCCGCCGCCTACGCGGTCGGCGAGGCACGGCGCTGGCCGACCGGGTTCTCGCGCCGCTGGCAGGAGGCCAAGGCCTTCTACGGGACGGTCGCGTTCGCCACCCTCGTCGGCATGGCGATGAACTTCACGTCCGTGAACCCGATCAAGGCGCTCTACTGGTCGGCCGTCATCAACGGCGTCGTCGCCGTCCCCATGATGGTCATGATGATGCTGATGACGCGGCGCGCCGACATCATGGGCCGCTTCACCGTTCGCGGATGGCTGTTCTGGCTCGGCTGGGCCGCGACCGCCGTGATGGCCGCGGCCGCACTCGGGATGATCGCGACTTCGTTCTGAGCCTTGCCGGCCGGACGGGGCGCGCGTATGAGATGCGGGTGGGCGCAACTGCCCGCCTCAGGATCGCGCCCCGTGAGCCGTATCGGCACCGGATCTTGCCAGCACGTCGCCGCCCGCCGGGCGGAACTGCCGGCCTGCGCGCTCCTTCTCCTTTCGGGTCTCCTGCTTATCAGCCCCTGAGGGCCGGCTGGGCTGCACGCCTGGGCGCTTAGGGGGCTTGAACCGAACCTGAAGCGCCGCATGGCGCATTGCACCAGACCCGAGGCTTTCGACCATGACCAGCACGAGCGAGCAATCCAAGGACCGCGTCGTCATCTTCGACACGACTTTGCGCGACGGCGAGCAATGCCCCGGCGCCACCATGACCTTCGAGGAGAAGCTCGCGGTCGCCGACCTCCTGGACGAGATGGGCGTCGACATCATCGAGGCCGGCTATCCGGCCGCTTCGAACGGCGATTTCGAGGCGGTGTCCGAGATCGCCCGGCGCATGAAGAACGCGGTGGTGGCGGGCCTCGCCCGCACGGCCGCGAACGACGTCGACCGCGCCGGCGAGGCGGTGCGCAACGCCCGGCGCCCGCGCATTCATACCTTCGTGTCCACCTCGCCGGTGCACATGAAGTACAAGCTGCAGAAATCCGCGGACGAGGTGCTGGCGATGTCTGTCGCCTCCGTCACGCGGGCCCGCAACCTCGTCGACGACGTCGAGTGGTCGGCCGAGGACGGCACGCGGACCGAGATCGATTATCTCTGCCGCTGCGTCGAGGCCGTCATCAAGGCCGGCGCGACGACGATCAACATTCCCGACACCGTCGGCTACACGACGCCGGACGAGTACCGCGCGCTATTCCGCACCGTGCGCGAGCGGGTGCCGAACTCGGACAAGGCGGTGTTCTCCGTCCATTGCCACAACGATCTCGGCATGGCGGTCGCGAACTCGCTCGCCGGGATCGAGGGCGGTGCGCGCCAGATCGAGTGCACAATCAACGGCATCGGCGAGCGCGCCGGCAATGCCGCGCTCGAGGAGGTCGTAATGGCGATGCGGGTGCGGGCCGACGTGTATCGCTACGAGACCGGCGTCAACGCGACGATGCTGACCCGGGCCTCCAGGCTCGTCGCCTCGGCGACCTCGTTCCCCGTGCAGTACAACAAGGCGATCGTCGGCCGGAACGCCTTCGCGCACGAGA
>CAXUKK010000331.1:0-3771 GCA_964251455.1 uncultured Enterovirga sp. | reverse complement strand
CCGCCAACAAGGGCTATCTCGACGTGAAGCTACGGCCGGAGCGCCGCAATGCCGTGAAGGTTCTGCTCTTCCTCGACGTCGGCGGCTCGATGGATTGGCACATCGAAAAGGCCGAGGAGCTGTTTTCCGCCGCGCGGCTCGAGTTCAAGCATTTCGAGCATTTCTACTTCCACAACTGCGTCTACGAAGGTGTGTGGCGGGATAACCGGCGCCGTCATTCCGAGGTGATCCCGACGCTCGATCTGATCCGCACCTACCCGTCGGATTACCGGGCCGTGTTCGTCGGCGATGCGTCGATGAGCCCGTACGAGATCGTCATGCCGGGCGGCTCCGTCGAACACTGGAACGAAGAGGCCGGACAGGTCTGGATGGAGCGGTTGCTCGGTCACTTCCAAAAGGCCGTCTGGCTCTCGCCCGTGCCGCAGAACCAGTGGGGCTACACGCAATCCGTCGGGTTGATGCGCCAGCTCATGGCCGACCGCATGTTCCCTCTGACCCTCGACGGGCTCGATTCCGCCATGCGGGCGTTGGTGAGGTGAAAACCTTGCAGCAACAGGCCGCCGAGGCCACCTCAGGGGCATAGTGAAAGCACGACCCAAACAGACAGGCCCCTCCCCTCTACCGTCGCGGGAGGAGGTCGCCGCCTTCATCGCCAGCGCACCGGGCAAGGTCGGGAAGCGCGAAGTCGCACGGGCCTTCAACCTCGGCAGCGCCGACCGGATCTGGCTGAAGGACATCTTGCGCCAATTGGAGGATGCCGGGACGCTGGCGCGCCGCGGCAAGCGTCTGCGAGCGAACAGCGCGATGCCGTCGATGCTCGTCGCCGAGATCACCGGGCGCGACCGAGATGGCGATCTCGTCGCCGAACCCACGGAGTGGGACGCGGAGAACGGCCCCAAGCCGCGGATCGTCATCGTGCCGGGCCGCCGGATCGCGCCGGGCATGCGGGCGGCAGGGATCGGCGATCGCGCGCTCGTCCGCATCGATCTTCATCCGTCCGAGGGCGGCGCCCACGCAGGCCGGATCGTCAAGGTGCTCCCGAAGGAGCGGACCGACATCCTCGGAATGTTCAGGGCCTTGCCGTCGGGCGGCGGGCGGATCGTGTCCGTCGACAAGAAGGCCCTTGGGCGCGAAGTGATGGTCGCCGAGGCCGACCGCAACGGCGCGGCCGAGGGTGACCTCGTATCCGGCGCCCTGACACGGTCGAGCAGCTTCGGGCTGCCGGAGGCGAAGGTCCGTGAGGTTCTCGGTTCGCTTAAATCCGAGAAGGCTGTCAGCCTCGTCGCGCTGCATGCCCACAACATCCCGCATGTCTTCCCGCCCGATGTCCTGGCCGAGGCCGAAGCCACGAGGCCGTTCACGAACAAGGGCCGCGAGGATTGGCGCGACCTGCCGCTCGTCACGATCGATCCGCCGGATGCCAAGGACCACGACGACGCCGTGCATGCGGCCCTGGACACAGACCCGGAGAACCCGGGCGGCTTCGTCCTCACGGTCGCGATCGCCGATGTCGCGGCCTATGTCCGGCCGGGCTCGGCGCTCGACCGCGAGGCGTTGAAGCGCGGCAATTCGGTCTACTTCCCCGACCGCGTCGTGCCGATGCTGCCGGAGCGGATCTCGAACGACCTCTGCTCGTTGCGGCAGGGCGAGCCCCGCCCTGCCCTCGCCGTCCGGATGATCATCGCGGCGGACGGCCGCAAGCGGCGCCATTCTTTCCACCGCGTCACCATGCGGTCCGCCGCGAAGCTGTCCTACGCGCAGGCGCAGGCCTCCATCGACGGGCAGGCGGACGACGCGACCGGGCCGCTCCTCGATCCGGTGCTGAGGCCGCTCTGGGCCGCCTACGACGCACTTGGGCGCGCCCGGGACAAGCGCGGCCCGCTCTTCCTCGACCTGCCCGAGCGCAAGATCATCTTGAACGCGGACGGACAGGTCGACCGCGTTCACGTGCCGGAGCGGCTCGCCGCACATCGGCTGATCGAGGAGTTCATGATCCTCGCCAATGTCGCGGCCGCCGAAGCGCTGGAGGCTGCGAATTCGCCGCTCGTCTACCGCGTCCACGACGAGCCCTCGCTCGAGAAGATGCGCGCGCTCGGCGAGGTGCTGGCATCGGTCGGGCACAAGCTGCCCAAGGCCGGCGCGCTGAAGCCCGCGCTGTTCAACGGCATCCTGCGCCAGTTCGCCGGGTCGGAGCACGAGCCCTTCATCAACGAGGTCGTGCTGCGCTCGCAGGCCCAGGCGGTGTATGCGGCAGAGAACCTCGGCCATTTCGGCCTGAACCTGCGCCGCTACGCGCATTTCACCTCGCCCATCCGGCGCTATGCGGACCTGATCGTCCATCGTGCGCTCATCCGGGCCTTCGGCCTCGGCGATGACGGCCTGCCCGCGAGCACGACGACCGAGCAACTGTCCAAGGTCGGCGAGGAGATCTCCGCCGCCGAGCGCCGCGCCATGGCGGCGGAGCGCGACACGATCGATCGCCTCATCGCATTCCACCTCGCCGACCAGATCGGCGCGACATTCGCGGGCCGTGTCTCCGGCGTCGTGAAGTCGGGCCTGTTCGTGAAGCTCGCCGAGACCGGCGCTGACGGCTTCATCCCGGCCGCGACCATCGGGGCGGATTACTACCGCTACGAGGAGCGCCAGCATGCGCTGGTCGGCGACCGGTCTGGCGAGACCTACCGGCTCGGCGACACTGTCGAGGTGAAGCTCGTCGAGGCGGCGCCCGTCGCAGGTGCGCTTCGCTTCGAGATGCTGAGCGAAGGCAGCGGCGGCAGGGCGAAGAACCGCAGCGGACCGCCGAAGTCCGCTCGCGGTTTCACGTCCAAGAAGCGCGTCGTCGACCTGCGGGGCGGGGCGAATCGCAAGCGGGGCAAATCGTGACGGAGGTTCGCGTCTACGGCACGAGTCCGGCAGGACCGGACGGGATCACGGCCGTCCGGCGCGGGCTCATGTGCCGCTGCCCGCGCTGCGGCGAGGGCCGGCTGTTCGGCAAGTTCCTGAAGGTTGCGCCCGAATGCACCGCCTGCGGGCTGGCGTTCCACCATCATCGGGCGGACGATTTCCCGCCCTACATCGTGATGTTCATCGTCGGGCACCTTCTCGGCTACGGCGTCTACGTCACCGAGATGAAGTTCGAAGGCCTCCCGTTGTGGCTCCATGCAGTGCTCTGGCCGACGCTCGCGATCGTGCTCTGCCTCGGGCTGCTGCAGCCCGTGAAGGGCGCTGTCGTAGGCCTGCAATACGCATTAGGGATGCACGGATTCGGACAGGCCGCGATGGCGGCTGGCCGGAACCGGGCAGGAGACGATAGTGAGCGACGCCAGGGCTGAGCGGCTGACGGAGTACGTGTCGAGCGTCGCGCGGGAGCGGCGCTGGCCGAACCAGAAGCCGAAGGACGCCGCGACCCTCATCATCATCGACCGGCGCGGGCCGAGCCCCAAGGTGCTCATGGGGAAGCGCCACGCGGGCCACAAGTTCATGCCCGGCAAGTTCGTCTTTCCGGGCGGGCGCATCGAGACCGGCGACCGCAAGATGCCGGCCCTGGGGAGCCTGGAGCCGCCGGTCGAGGCCGCCCTCATCGCCCGTACGGTACGGCCATCCCCGAGCCGGGGTCGCGCCCTGGCGCTGACCGCCATCCGCGAGACCTACGAGGAGACCGGGCTGATGATCGGTCGCGCTGCCGAATCGCCGCCCGCAGGCCCGGATGCCGGGTCCTGGGCGCCGTTCCTCCAGAAGGGCATCCTGCCTGATCTCGGGGCCGTGCAGTTC
>CAXUKK010000330.1:0-3771 GCA_964251455.1 uncultured Enterovirga sp. | reverse complement strand
CGACATGAACTGCGACACGATCGATTCCGCGATGACCATGATCCGGGGCTCGGCCCGGGCCATGGGCCTCGACGTGACAGCGTAAGGGGAGCGGCAGATGGCTAACGAAGGCAAGCGCATCCGGGCAGCCCGCGAGGGCATCGACCGGATCAAGCTCTACCCCCTGTCCGACGCGGTCTCGCTCGTGAAGGCGCGGGCAGCCGCGAAGTTCGACGAGACGATCGAGATCGCCATGAACCTCGGCGTCGATCCGCGTCACGCGGACCAGATGGTTCGCGGCGTGTGCAACCTGCCGAACGGCTCGGGCCGGACGGTCCGGGTGGCGGTGTTCGCGCGCGGCGCCAAGGCCGATGAGGCAAAGGCGGCCGGTGCCGACATCGTCGGCGCCGAGGATCTCCTCGAGACGATCCAGGGCGGCACGATCGAGTTCGATCGCTGCATCGCGACGCCGGACCTGATGCCGCTGGTCGGGCGGCTCGGCAAGGTGCTCGGCCCGCGCGGCCTGATGCCGAACCCGCGCGTCGGGACGGTGACGATGGACGTCGCCGCCGCCGTCAAGGCGGCCAAGGGCGGTGCGGTCGAGTTCCGCGTGGAGAAGGCCGGCATCATCCATGGCGGCGTCGGCAAGGCGTCGTTCGACGACGGCAAGCTCGTCGAGAACATCCGCGCCTTCGCTGATGCGGTGCAGAAGGCGAAGCCGACCGGCGCCAAGGGCACCTACATCCAGCGCATCGCCATCTCGTCCTCGATGGGCCCGGGCGTGAAGGTCGATCCGACGACCGTGATGGGCCAGGGCCAAGGTCAGGCTTGATCCGACAGCGGGTTGCGGCGGAACGCTTGACTTTTCGCCGCAACGCCATCCCGCCCCTTGGCATTCATGCCGGGACGGGATAAGAGACGATTCATGTCTCCACATTCTTGCGAGAACCGGCCTTACGGCCGGTGATCGTGTTTGCATTCCGTCTGGGCAACCAGGCGGATGCGGCCGGCGGGTCCGGGGTTTTCCCCGTGTCCGGTCCGGCCATGTTCTGTCCGAGACTGCAGGCGCCGACAGGCTTTCGAGCCCAGCGGCTTAATATCCGCCTGCATAGACGGGGAAGCCGAATCGAGACCCGCCGCAGGCGGGATTTGTAGACGGTTCGAACCATCTCGCCCAGAGCCGACCGGCAGCGCCGGACGGGGAGGGCGGACAGGGCGCTCGAGCGTCGCGTCGGGTCCACCTGGCGCGGCAAACGTAACCGGCGGAACCCGATAGCGGTTCCGTCCTGCCCGGGTGGAAACGCCCGGACTGGAGAGAGCCAGTGGATAGAGCGGCGAAAAGCGAGCTCGTCACGAGCCTCAACGGCGTCTTTGCGAAGGCGGCCGTGGTGGTCGTGGCCCACTACAAGGGCCTCACGGTTGCCGACATGCAGAAGCTGCGTTCGCAGATGAAGCAGGCCGGCGCCACCGTGAAGGTCACCAAGAACAGCCTCACCAAGATCGCTCTCGAAGGCACGGATGTCGCGTCCGTCCAGGCCCTGATGAAGGGCCCGACCTTGATCGCCTATTCAGGCGATCCTGTCGCGGCACCGAAGGTTGCCGTCGACTTCGCCAAGGCCAACGACAAGCTGGTCATTCTCGGCGGAGCGATGGGCACGACGGCTCTGAACCCGGAAGGCGTGCGTTCGCTTGCGACGCTCCCCTCCCTCGACGAACTGCGCGGCAAGCTGGTCGGCCTCATCCAGGCTCCCAGCACGAAGATCGCTCAGCTCGCAACCGCGCCGGCTGCCAAGCTGGCCCGCGTGTTCGCAGCCTATGCCAAGCGGGACGAGGCGGCCTGAGGCTGGCCGTCACACCACCCCTGTTCGAACCCTACTAGGATACCCATCTCATGGCAGACCTTTCAAAGATCGTTGACGACCTTTCGTCCCTGACCGTCCTCGAGGCGGCCGAGCTCGCGAAGATGCTCGAGGAGAAGTGGGGCGTTTCCGCCGCGGCTGCGGTCGCGGTTGCAGCCGGCCCGGCCGGCGCGGCGGCTCCTGCCGTCGAGGAGCAGACCGAGTTCACCGTGATGCTCGCCGCCATCGGCGACAAGAAGATCGAGGTCATCAAGGAGGTCCGCGCGATCACCGGCCTCGGTCTGAAGGAAGCCAAGGACCTCGTCGAGGCCGCCCCGAAGGCGGTCAAGGAGAGCGTCACGAAGGAAGAGGCCGAGAAGCTCAAGGGCCAGCTCGAGAAGGCCGGCGCCAAGGTCGAACTCAAGTAAGCGGACACCCGCACTTGAGTTTCGTCCTCGGACGGAGCGCAGCGCAGATCTTCGGATTTCGGTCCGAGGGTCGCGCCGGCGACCGGATGGGCGGGTTCGTCCCGGCCGTGACTCGGCGCTGACACCAATCGCGGTCCCGGGCTCCCGCCCGGGACCGTCTGCCGTTTTGACGGCCCCATTTCCGGACCCCGGTCCGGCCACCCGATTGCCGCTTGATGCGGCGCGATTGACCAGGCCGCCTCCTCGGAGGCCGCGCGGTCAGTCGCATTAAGGAGCGAACCCCATGATGGGCAGCACGCTGGCAGGCCGCAAGCGTCTCCGTAAGTTCTTCGGTAAGCTCGGCGAAGCCGTCGAGATGCCGAACCTGATCGAGGTTCAGAAGGCGTCGTACGATCAGTTCCTGATGGTCGACGAGCCGAATGGCGGCCGCGCCGACGAGGGCCTGCAGTCGGTCTTCAAGTCCGTGTTCCCGATCTCCGACTTCGCCAACACGGCACTGCTCGAGTTCGTGAAGTACACGTTCGAGCCGCCGAAATACGACGTCGACGAGTGCCGCCAGCGCGGCATGACGTTCTCGGCGCCCCTGAAGGTGACGCTCCGCCTCATCGTGTTCGATGTCGATCCCGACACCGGCGCGAAGTCCGTGAAGGACATCAAGGAGCAGGACGTCTACATGGGCGAGATGCCGCTCATGACGGAGAACGGCACGTTCGTCGTCAACGGCACCGAGCGCGTCATCGTCTCGCAGATGCACCGTTCGCCGGGCGTGTTCTTCGACCATGACAAGGGCAAGACGCACTCGTCCGGCAAGCTGCTCTTTGCAGCGCGCATCATCCCGTATCGCGGCTCCTGGCTGGACGTCGAGTTCGACGCCAAGGACATCGTGCATGCGCGCATCGACCGGAAGCGCAAGATCCCGGTGACGTCGCTGCTGTTCGCGCTCGGCCTCGATTCCGAGGAGATCCTCGACACGTTCTACTCGCGCGTCGTCTATTCGCACGACAAGAACGGCTGGCGCGTGCCGTTCGACGCCGACAAGATGCGCGGCTTCAAGGCTGCCGCAGACCTGATCGACGCCGACACGGGCGAGGTCGTTCTCGAGACCGGCAAGAAGCTGACCGTCCGTCAGGCCAAGCAGATGGCCGAGAACGGCCTCAAGGGCCTGCGCGTGCCCGACGAGGACATCGTCGGCCAGTATATCGCCGAGGATCTGGTCAACCCGGAAAACGGCGAGATCTACGCCGAGGCCGGCGAGGAGATCTCGGACAAGCTCCTGAAGAGCCTGACCGAGCTCGGCATGGACGAGCTGCAGCTCCTCGACATCGATCACGTCAATGTCGGACCCTACATCCGCAACACGCTCGTGGTGGACAAGAACTCGGCCCGCGAGGGTGCGCTGTTCGATATCTACCGTGTCATGCGTCCCGGCGAGCCGCCGACGCTCGACACCGCCGAGAACATGTTCAACTCGTTGTTCTTCGATTCCGAGCGCTACGACCTCTCGGCGGTCGGCCGCGTGAAGATGA
>CAXUKK010000329.1:0-3780 GCA_964251455.1 uncultured Enterovirga sp. | reverse complement strand
GCCGTGGGCCATCTCGTGGCCGATGATCGCGCCGATACCGCCGTAGTTCACAGCGGGGTCGGCAGCGGGATGGAAGAACGGCGCTTGAAGCTCCGCGGCCGTGACCAGCAATTCGTTCAATGACACCGAATATGCGGCATTCGGCGTCTGTGGTGTCATGAACCATTCGCCGCGAACAACCGGGCGTTCAAGACGCTCGACCTGCCGATCCCATTGCGCCGCGCGGGCCGACAGCACGCTCCCGAACAGGTCGCCTGGCCGGGTCTTCACCCGCTCATAGCTACGCCAAACCTCGGTATGGGCGACTTTCCGGCCCATGCGGGCAAGCTTGTCACGCGCAAGTGCCTGGCCAGCCGGCGACATCCAGCCAAGGCGCTGAATGCGGGCGGAGAAGGCAGCGCGCAGCGTCTCGACCATCGCCTCGACGGCGACCTTTGTCCCCGCTGGAACCGCGCGCGCCACATAGGCCTTGCCGACTGCTTCCCCCATCAGCGCTTCGACGAGCGCGATCCCGCGGCGCCAGCGCGGGGCGGGCGTGGTTGCTCCCGTGAGAGCGCCTTCCTGAAAAGCCTCCTGCGAGCTGACGAACTCGCCCGACAGGTAGGCTGCCGCGTCGTTCACGAAGCGCGCGGCGACCCAGGCCTGGAGCGTCGTCGGCGAGGTCCGGCCGACGAGATCGCCGATTGCCCGAATGGCGCTCGGTTGTCCGAGAATGACGCTCTGCACACGGCCGAGCCCGGCCGCCGACAGAAAGGATCTCCACGGGAAGGTCGAGGAGGCGGCAAGGTCCGCCACCGCAACCGGATTGTAGCTCTTCGCGAGATCTCGCGCGTCGCTCGGGGCCCAGCTTGCCTCGGCGATGGCCGTCTCGAAGGCGAGTACCGCGGCGGCTGCGCCGGAAGGCGCTTCCCAGCCGATCAACTGCAGCAGGCGGGACAGATACGCTCGGTAACTCTCCATGGTCTCGGCAAAGTCAGCGTCGAAGTAATAGGCGCGGTCCGGCATCCCGATACCGCTCTGCTGGATGGAGACAGCGTAGCGGTCGGGGTCTTTCAGATCGGGTCGGATCGACAGCCCGAACAGCGATCCCCCAAGCCCGCCGTAGGACGCGCCCATGAAAGCGGCCAATGCGTCGGGTGTCGACAGAGCTCGGATCGCCGCCAACGTCCCGAGTATCGGGCTGCTCCCAAGCGCCTCAACGGCTGCCACGTCGAGATACGAGCGGTACAGACTTCGCGCCTTGCCGAGGTCCGTTTCCTCCGCGCTATCGGGGCCATCCAGGATCGCCCGGATGATCTCTTGCGCGCCGTCCTCAAGCTGCTGGTCGATGCCGATCGAGGATCGGTCGGGCGGAATCTCTGCTCGTTCGAGCCAGTCGCCGTTCACGTAGCGATAGAAATCGTCCCCGGGACGAACGCGCACGTCCATTCCAGCGAGGTCGAGTCCGGGAGAGGCCAGGGCTCCAGGCCCCAGCGGCGATCCTGGCTGCGATCCGCGTGCGGCGGGCAGCGCCGCGAGGGTGGCGAGCCACACCGTGATCGGTGCGCTACGGATTAGCGATCGCCGGTTGATCATCGACGTTGGGGCCGGGCGGTCATCGCACCAGGAAGCACAGACATCGGCCGTGCGCCAGAAGCCGACATCGCCCCAAAGCCGGGAAACGAACCTAAGCAACTCTGGATGAGCGTGTATCCAAGCACTTCGGACGTGGGCCGTGAGCAGGCGGCGGGTGTGCCAGCTCCCGACCTGCCAGGGGCATTTGCGCCTGCGACCTCGGCCTGATTAGCTCCGACTTCATGGGTCCGGTTGGATCGACCGGACAGCTGCGACTTCGCGGTGCGGCACCTCGTTACGGCTCGGCAAAGAGGAGCTAGCACCGGATGGTTCGAGGCACGGGTCGTCTAGCCCGGAGGATAGCCGGCGGAGCCGGTTTCGCGGGTGATCGGATCGATCCCGCGGTGGCGCTTGCCGCATCCGGCGAGGTCGACGCGGTGGTCCTGGAATGTCTGGCCGAACGGACGCTCGTTCCCGGCCTTCGGGCTCGGCGCCAGGACCCTGAGGCGGGAGCCGATCCCCGGCTGCGTCGACGCCTCGCCCCGCTCCTGCCGGCAGCACGGAAGACGGGCTGCAGGATCATCTCGAACCTCGGGGCTGCCAATCCGGCCGCGGCTGCCCGCCAGATCGCTCGGCTCGCCAGAGAGGTCGGTGCTGACGGGATCAAGGTGGCGGGTGTCGTCGGGGATGACGTTGCCGCTCACCGGGATGTCATTGCATGGGAGCGTCCGATCGAGGGCACCCTGCTCGGCGCGCACGCCTATCTCGGCACCAGCGGACTGATCGATGCGATCCAAGGCGGGGCTGATGTAGTCGTGACCGGTCGGGTCGCAGATTCGGCACTCTTCGCGGCCGAACTCGCCCCTTACCTCGATGGCACCGATGACGCGTTCGCCAACGCGACGATGATCGGGCATCTGCTCGAATGCTCCGGCCAGATTACGGGCGGCAACTTCGAGGCGCCGGGTGGCGGTTCACTCGACGGTTCGGGTTTCGCCCGGCTGGGTTATCCGATCGCCCACGTAGCGCACGACGGCAGTGCCGAGATCGGGCTCCTGGAGGGGTTGCCTGGACGCCTGGACCGGCTGACCTGCACGCTGCAACTCCTGTACGAGGTGCATGACCCCGCTGCCTACATCACGCCCGACGCCACGGTCGATTTCTCGCGGGTCGTCATCGAGGAAATCGGGCCGAACCGAGTCCGGGTCTCCGGTGCTCGTAAGGTGGGCCGACCACCGACGTTGAAAGTCTCGGGCTTCGTGGAGCGGCCCGGGACGCTCGCGGACGTGGAACTCTCCTACGCGGGCACTGGGGCCCTGACCCGTGCGCGGCACGCGGCCGACGCTCTTCGGATTCGTCTTGAACACTTCCCGGAGGACGCCATGCGAATCGACCTCGTCGGGGTCGACTCGGTTCTCGGCGGAGCGTCACGGAAGATCACCGCAGCCCCTCCCGAGGTGCGGGTCCACGTCTCGGCCATCTGCGACCACGAAGACGACGCGCAGGGAATCGAGGATGAAATCTATACCCTGACCATCTGTGGCCCGGCGGGCGGGGGCAGCGTCCGCAGCGAACGACGGCCTCGTATCGAGGTGCTGGACGGCTTTATCGACCGCGATCTGGTCGAGACCACGCTGGAGTGGGGTTAAGGAATGAGGGTTGGCGAGATCGCTTGCGGGCGCTCGGGCGACAAGGCGAGCACGCTCGACCTCACGCTCGTGGCTCGAGATGCGGCGGCATACCGCCTCCTCGAGAAGCGGGTGACGACTGAACGGGCGCAGACGGAAATCGCGCGGGCCATGCCAGGCACCGTCCGGCGCTACGCGCTCCCCGAACTCCTCGCTCTCAAATACGTGGTTGACGGCGCATTGCCGGGCGGAGTCTACGCCACCTTGCATGCCGGGCTGCATTGGCAGAAGGCGGCAATCTACGTGCTGCTCGACATGGAGATCGAGCCGGAGCCGGCTGCAGCATGAGCAAGGTCCTGCTCTCGCAGCGGGGAAGGCTCAATGCCCGGCCGTGAGCCGCTCGGTGGTCGCCGCGGGCCCTTCGCAGGCGCGAACCCCTCTCGGACGAGGCATACGAGCCTGCTGCGCGCGGACTTTGGCAGCTTAGGCAACGCGCTGCGCAGGATTCCTTGCCGTGAGGGGGAGCGAGGGCGCATCCTTCGAGCCGAGCTGCGTTCGCACCTTCTCGATCACGGCAAGGATCTCCTCTGCGGGCGTC
>CAXUKK010000328.1:2064-3798 GCA_964251455.1 uncultured Enterovirga sp. | reverse complement strand
TGGCCCTGGGGGAGACGCTTCTGGGCTCGCGGACGGTCGAGGCCGGGTACCTGCGCCTGGTCCGGGTGCAGCCCATCACCACCCCCGCGATCTTCCTCAACCAGCTCGTCCACCTCATCCTGCGCAACGCGCTCGACGGCTGCGACGATCCTTATGTGTTGAGGGCGGCGGAGCTGTTCTTCCGGCCGCAGCGCGTGTCCGTGACGGGCGACAATGTCCTGCTCGCCGATGCTGAGCTGATCGACGGCCAGGAGGCTGGCGCGCATCGCTCGCCCTTGACGGCCATGCTCGCCCGCGAGCCCGTCTCCGAGCTCGACGTCATCGAGGACGAGACCGCCTGGACCTATTGGAGCCGCTCGGACGCGTTCTCCATGGCGCTCAACCTCAGCCACAACCCGAGATCGCGGGAGGGGCTCGCCCGCGCGATCGAAGCCTGGGTGCGGCACCTGCTGCATCTCGAGGTGCGGGTCGAGCCGATCGCCCGGGTGCAGGACGAGGATTGGCGCTGGTTCGTCGGGCTCGACGTCGAGGCCACCCGCATCGGGAACGCCGTCTGGACCGGCGAGACGCTGTCCGACGACATGCTGTCGCGGCTTCTAGCGATGTTCCGCATGACCTTCGTCGATCCCTCGCGGATCGACTCGAAGGTCGCCGGCCATCCGGCCTATCTGTTCCTCGCCATGAACACCGAGCGCCGCCTGACCATGAAGCCGCAGAACCTCGTCGTCGGCCTGCCGCTGGCCGCCGGGCAGGTGGCGGCATGAGCGAGCCCGCGGACCCAGTCTCGGCTCACGTCGAGGTCGGGGTCGTCATCGCGAAACGGAAGCTGTCGAATCCCTGGGTAGACCATGCCTGGTTGCCGGCCGCCGTGCTGCCGACCGTGCCGGATGCGGCTCCGGGAACCCGGCTCTCCGTGACGGAGCGCGAGGAGCTGTACTATGCGGGGAGCTACGCCATCACGCTCCACGCGGGCGAAACCTCGCATTACCGCGACAATCTCGTCTCCGGGCAGCCATCGCTCTGGGTCGCGATCCGGTCGATCGGTGGCGACGACCACGAGATCGCGACCGTTACGGCCGATCCATATGAGGGCGAGAGCCTCGCGGGCGGGATCGGCGACATCGTGGAAGCCGTGCCGATGCCGCCGGAAGTCCAGGCGCATCTCGCCCGATTCGTCGAGACGTTCCTCGTCGAGCGCGCCTTCGTAAAACGAAAACGCGACCGCGCCGATTCCGAATCCATGGCGCGCGGCGTGCGCGGCCAGGGCAGGGGCCGCGACGAGACATGAGCGAGCCCGACGGCTTTCTCACGCGCTGGTCGCGCCGGAAGCTCCGCGTCGAGCAGGAAGAGGCCGCGCCGGCCCTGCCCGTCGAAGCCCATCCGGGTTCCGCGCCGGATGGAGCGCCGTCGGATGACGCCGTCTCGCCGGAGGAACTCGCGGCCCTTCCGCGCCTGGAGGACCTGACACCCGGCTCGGACATCGCGGCGTTCATGCGCAAGGGTGTGCCCGATATCCTGCGCAGGGCGGCGCTCCGGCGCATGTGGTCGCTCGATCCGGCCGTCCGGGATTATGTAGGCGATGCAAGGGATTACGCGTGGGACTGGAACGTTCCCGGCAGCGTTCCCGGCAACGGGCCGCTCGGCCCGTTGGACGACATCAGCGAGAGCGTCGGGCGCATGTTCTCGTCCTTGCGATCGTCGGGCAAGAACTTGTCCAGCGCGGCCTTGGCAAAG